>NZ_AFGF01000258.1 GCF_000219125.1 Acetonema longum DSM 6540 | reverse complement strand
CTCCTCATATTGCCCGCCGGCGCTGCGCCTGACAAGGGTGAAGTGCACGCTGCCGCGCCCTTGTCAGCCACACCGCCGGCGGGCCTTTTATCCGCGAGAAAAGCACCAGACAGTGTTTTTCGAAAAAAATGATAGTGTAAAGGAGTAATGAATCATGAATCAAGTAAGCTTAGTGGGAAGACTCACCCGGGAGCCGGAGGTATTCTACAGCCAGGCAGGCAAAGCGGTTGCCAAGTATTGCCTCGCCGTTCCAAAAAGAAGCAAGGGCGAAACAGACAAAGACGCGGATTTCATCAATTGCGTGTCCTCGGGAAAATTGCCGAAACCATCGGCAATCACGTAACCAAAGGTCAGCAGATTGGCGTGACCGGCCGCATCGACACCGGCAAATACACGACCAAAGAAGGCAATACGCGCTATTACACGCAGGTGATCGTACCGAGCTTTACTTTCGGGGCAAGGCCGCAGGCAGCCAACCGGAACACACCGCCGGATTCGGAAGAAATTCCGTTTTGAACGCAATACGCACAACAGCGCTTGACGTAAAAAAAATGACGTCAAGCGCTGTTCTTTTTCCTGAGAAGCGTAAGAATTCCAGCGTAACTAAAGGAGGTTGTTGACGATGGCAATTGCATTCAAGGTCATTGGCCAGGTGCAGAAAGTGGTTGACCCCAAAGGAAGGGAACGAGGTTTCGGCGTGTTGCTGGAACTGTATTTCCCGGACGGTCAAACGCGGCAATACCGCTACACGGGCCGCAGAAAAAAAGATGTCATTACCGACATGCATAACGGCAAGATGGCAAGGTGGATCAATTGCGCCCGCCTGGATGAGCGGGGCAATCTGGTCTTTGAAATTCAGCTTTACTAGGTAAACATCCCTGACCAATACAAGCCGGCCAGGGAACTAGCCAATATCCCATGAAGAATAGGAGGTTGAAAAGCTATGTCAGATTTAGTCACAAAGTTTGGACGAAATTCCTTTGGGTTCCGGTCAGACATCCCGCTCACGGATGAACAGTTGTTCCGGATCGCCCCCAGCATCTTCGCAGCTGGCAAACACGAATCCCGGTCGGACCGGTACACCTACATCCCCACCGGCGAGGTGTTGGCCGGCCTCAGAAGGGAAGGGTTTCAGCCTTTTATGGTTGCTCAGTCCAAATCCAGAGTGGAAGGCAAATCGGAGTTTACCAAGCATATGCTCCGGCTGCGCCCGGACGGCCAGATTCAAAATCAGGAAGCGTTCGAGATCATCCTCATTAATTCCCATGACGGCACTTCCAGCTATCAGATGCTGGGCGGAGTGTTGCGGTTCGTCTGCCAGAACGGGTGCGTTGCCGGCGACATTATCGAGGACATCAGAGTACCGCACCGGGGGAACATCACTGAAAACGTGATCGACGCCGCCTACAAAATCGTCGACGACTTCGGCGCGGTGGAAGAATCGATAGACAACATGAAGGGCACCCGCCTGGCGCTGCCAGAGGCGCGGGCATTCGCGGAAGCGGCGCTGTCGCTGAAGTACGTCTGCCAGGAGGACGCCCCGATCGCGCCGGAGCAGCTTCTGACCGCCAGACGGTATTAGGATCGCGGCAAAGATGATTTATGAAACGCTTTCAACCGGATTCAGGAAAACCTTTTGAAAGGCGGCTTGCAGGGCAAAACAGTGATGGGCAGGCGCACCACCACCCGCGAGGTTACGGGCATCGATACGAATATAAAACTGAACCGGGCTCTTTGGATATTGTCGGAACGCATGGCCGGGCTGAAGGCAGGCGCTGACGATAGGCAATAAGCCAGGTGAACGTTCACAGGCGGCAGTATCCCGGTTTGACTGGGATACTGCCCTTTTTCAAGTTAAAGTAAAGAAAGCGAGTGATAAACAATGACACTTATAGAAGCATTGGAAGCATTAAGGAGTAAAGGAATCACTAAATTGTCCGGTATGATTGGCGAAAGCGACATTGATAAATACATTGACAATGCTGTACAAAGCCATAAAATAAGCCTTCGCTATGCTGATGTACCCTGTCACAAATACCACCTGGACCATGAGGATGATCACTATATCGTCGAAATCAACGGGCATTTTATCATTGCCACCCATTATGACAATTTTGATATGGCTACTTATGGTAATTATGACACGAGAGAAGAAATGTACGTCGATTTTGATGAATATACAATCATGAAACAGGCTAACGCAATTGCAGACCAAAAAGTGAAAGACTGCAGCGATTTTCCACGGGCTGTATGGTTAGCCATAGCGATTAACGAGCTCTGTCAAGCTTACGCCGCAGCAAATGCCGCCTTTGAACGCGACTTCGGATGCCGGGCCGGGAATGCAAATGGGACAACACACCACTTGTCCAAAGAGGAATTGAAATGACTGGCTTTAAAATCAGACTAGGAGAAACGAATATACCAACCGCGGTATTGGACGGGAACCTAGAGAACGCTATACGCAAGACAGCGCTTGACGCAAAATGACGTCAAGCGCTGTTTTTTTCTTTAGAAACGTAAAACGGACCGGCTCATCCTGCCGGTAGTTATCCTATTGCAAAAAACGGAGGTAAGGATATGGACATCATGGAACAGGCCATCCATAAACTCGATACGGAACTGGAGGCGGCAGCCGATGATCGAGGCTATCTGTTCGCTATCAACCAGATCGTGCGCGCATTGCTGCTGGAAGATGAAAGCTATGCGGAAAAGGTATTGGAAGAGAAACACACGCTAAAGCGCGCCTATAAAGTCATGCGGCATATTGCGCAAAAGAACCGCGGGGGCGCTACCTGCGTATGCATTGCGCCGGACGAAGCCCAGGATATTATCGGCAGATTCTACGGCTTTTGGGGCGAACCCTTTGATTTTGATCCGGATGAGGCCCCCAAACGCCCCATTCCCCCGGCGGCAAAGCGCCCGTATGCGCCTGCCGTTCCTGGCAGCAAGCCGATTCCAGCAGCGGCGAATAAGCCAGACGGCCAGCTCAACCAGATCGACCTGTTTGGCGGGGAGGGTTAAGCCATGCTGCCGCAAACTGCCGAGCAAATCCTATCTCATTTCCGCCCAGCGCCGGTCACGAAAGATTTACAGCAATTCGTCCGAAAAAACGCCTTTACCCAGCAGTACTTATTCATCCGGAAAAAGGGCGATACCACAGGCTATTGTTCGTTCTGCCAAAAGGATGTGCCGCTCAAGGACCCTTTGGCGCTGCCCCACAATGCGAAAACAACCTGCAAGCGCTGCCGGCAGGTTGTCACTGTAAAGCATGTCTGGCGCGGTATAAAAAATATCGCTGATGTCGCATATGTGTATCATTTTGCGCGTTCTGTGAGAAATACACAGATGATTACCTGCCAGACCTTCTATGTCTACCGTTTTTCAGGCAGCAATCCCTGCGCGATAGAATACTCCCCCTCCTGCTACTATGTGTTATCCGGCCAAGGCGCCAGGATGATGTATGTCGACCCCTACTCCCGCCAATATGTCTTGACCCAAAGTATCTATACCAAGCACCCGAGCGGTCATTTCTACTATGGCTGGCAAGGAAAGTTAGCCGTAAATATGGCGAGCCTCGCGCGGGCGGTCCCCATACCCCGTTCCAGTACAGCGCCTGGGAAAACTACACCGATATGGAGGAACAAATCCTGCGTTACCTGGCCCTGTTTGCCAAATATCCGCAGTCGGAGTATCTGAGCAAATGCGGCCTCAGCGCATTTATCCAGTCTTATCTGGAAAGGTATCCGGTCACCAGAGGTCTGCTCAACTGGCGCGGCAAATCACTGCGAAAAGTATTGGGGTTTCAGCCAGCAAAACAAGAGCTTCGCTATATCGTAAAGACGAATTTATCCGGGGTGACGCTAGCCGCTTGGCTGGCGCTCAGAAAAAACGGCTGCCCGGTTCTCTTGCCGGACCTGGCCGCTTATGGCTGGCTCACGGAAACCTCCGTCCTGAAAGAATTGCATGAAGCAGTTCCGTTTGACAAACTGTTTACTTATCAAAAGCGGCTGGAAAAACGCGGTGAGCTAACCGCGTATTTTTTTCGCGATTATCTGGACTATGTAAGAGAATGTCGGCAACTCGGCTATGATATGTCCCGCAAAGAAATTCTCTTCCCGAACAAGCTGGCGGAAAAGCATATCCAGAACCAACGACGCATCAAGCACAAAAGAGACCGGCAGCTTGATCAAAAAATCCTCGAGCGGTATCCCCAATTAGTAGAGAAATACAAGTATGCCGCGCATAATTTTTGCATCGTCGTCCCCAAAAATTCCGGCGACCTCATTGCCGAAGGGCACTACCTGCGCCACTGTGTCGGCAATTACATCGACCGCTACGCCAACGGGTTCACGGACATTGTCTTTTTACGAAAAGCGGCGGATCCGGCTGCTTCCTATTACACCCTGGAAATCTATGACGGCGACATTTTGCAATGCCGGGGAATAAAAAACTGCAGCCCTACTGAAGAGATTTATGCTTTTTTAGACGAGTTTAAACAGCACCGCCTGACGAAAAAACGAAAAAAACGGGCGGTGTAAAGGGAGGGATTGACCTTGAAAAAGAAAGCGGCTGAACTTGATTACGCTTTAAATACCCTGCTGTACCGCTGCTCCCTTTATGCGCGGAATCGGAATCTAGCGCGGAAATATCGCCGGTTGATTGAGCAGCATGGCGCGACCCTTGAATATTCCCAGAAAAAAATCAATCGACATATCCTGGCGGAGCAGCGCCATGTTCTGGCCGTCCGCAGACGCAGGGAATAAGCCGGTGTGAAATATCCTATCAAACCGGCTTAACAGGCCAAAAATAGGCGTTGGGCGAAAAGTTGCCGGAGAACTCTATTTCTATGCCTTCAGGGCCGCCCATAATAATTGTCCAATTCCTCTTGTTGTGTAAAATGCGATGTATCTCGATAACCGACCCGTTCCAGACCCATAAGGCTGAATAGTTTGTGTGTACGGAAAACCGCAAATATCCTTGTTCCGCTAAAAAAGGATATGCTCTGGGCGGTAAACAGATATTGGGACTGTTCGCTAAAACATTGTTTATCCTAGTCTTGACGTCTGCGACAAATTTTCTGGCATTCGCGGGATTTATCCTGAGCTATATACATTGCTACATCCCGGAGGTCTTTCTGAGCCGTAGACACGATTTTAACCTGATACTTTTTGCCGGTCGTCATCTTCCCTCTCCCGTAATTCAGCGTCTATTTCGTCCAAGACATCGTTCACATCCCGGCTTTCGCCTCTACGGCTCTCGCCTGCCGCTTGAATCAGAGATTTATACAATTCATTTTCTTCTTTAAATTTTTCGAGTTCGGACATCAGATTTTCATAGGTTTCGTGACCCAGGACGACCAGCCTGCCAGTGCCCTTTTTCGTGATATATACCGGCAGGCTTTCGGTAATACAAAAACGTTCAATTTCGTCCATCTTTTTGGCCAAATCTGTCATGGGACGAATAATGGCTTTCATATTTTTCACCCCTTTATGTTAGAGTTCTACCTATATTATACCCAAGCAGTCAATGTAAAATCAATCTAAAATCAATTTACAATCATTACTCCTTGGTGAAAAACAATATGTCAGTGGTGGTATCAAAATATCAGTCGTAGCGGGCGCTGGCTTGGGAGCAAGCGGACAGAGCGATTAATCTGCCTTCGCAGTACTGGTTTAGCGCTCACTTTACCATACGCCACAGTCCAAAGCAAGGGTACGCTTCGCCAAGCCCTTGCTTTGGACTGTGGCGTATGGTTTTTTTCCCGCATAAACCAGTACACGAAGGCAGAAAGGATGGATGAAAAAATGGCTCAATTGGCAAAAACGCGCCAAGAATTAGAAACGCTGGTGTTACAGCAAATTACAGCGAATATGGCGGCCTGGAAAGCTTTCTTGGGAACCGTCGGCAGAATGTACAAATACCCCTACACCGACCAGCTCATGATCCATGCGCAGCGCCCGCAGGCACAGGCCTGCGCTGAAATGGAACTCTGGAACCGCTGCTTTCACCGGCGCATTAAACGCGGGGCAAAAGGCATCGCTTTATTTTTCCAAGACGGACGCTGGCAGAAAATCAAGTATGTTTTTGAACTCAGCGACACCTACAAAAAAGACGCCGCTGCCCCGCCGGTCCTCTTATGGACCTTGGAGGAAACCGGCGAACAGGTAGTTTGCCAGGCGTTGAAAGACCGATATAGCCATGCAGAAAACAGCTTTTTGTCGCTGATTTCAGCTATCGCCGCGCAATTGATTACTAAGGGAGTTGGTAAAAATAACTTCCTTGCCAGCCTGCCGGCCGACTCTCACCAGTGGGAAAAACAAGAACTGGAATACCGTCTGCGGAATTTCATCGTTGACAGCACCTGTTACGCCATATTTTCCCGCTGCCAGATAGAATCTGCCGTATCGCTGGCCGAATACGAGACACTGCTGCCCGCTATTTCAACAAGGGACAGCATCTTGCATGTCGCAGAATTGGTCAGTTATTGTACGGCAAACCTGCTGCGCGTCATCGAAGGCGCCATTAAAGCACCGCAGCCATTGAAACCGGTTGGGGCATCACCTGTAAAACTTCATGTTGTGACGAAACCCGAACCACCCCTGCCGGAACCGGAAATTAGTATGCAAACGCCGGAAAATTCAACTGTTTCCCCGCAGCCGTTGCCGCTGGAAGAAACAGTACTGACAACGCCCCCGCCCGCCGCTGCCGGCGAGAACTTTGCTTTAACAGTGAAAAGTTATCCGCCGGGGGCAAAGGCCCGCTACCAACGCACAGTAAGCGCCTTAGCGCTCTTGAAGCAGTTGGAAGCAACGAACAGGCAGGCAACCCGGGAAGAACAAGAGATTTTAGCCGGGTACGCCGGCTGGGGCGGACTTTCCCAAGTCTTTGCGCCGAATAATCTGACCTGGAAACAAGAATATCAGGAAGTTCATGAACTATTGACCGAAAAAGAGTACCGGTCAGCCCGCGCTTCCATCCTAACGGCCTTTTACACGCCGCTGCCGATTATCCAGGCCATGTATGACGGTGTCCGCCGGCTCGGATTCAAAGGCGGTAAAATTCTGGAACCTTCCTGCGGAATTGGAAACTTCATCGGCGCGATGCCGGAAGCACTGAAAAAAACCTCATGCTTTTACGGCGTAGAAATCGATGAGCTTACCGCCCGTATCGCCAAACAGTTGTATCCGGCGGGAGCGATTCAAAACATCGGCTTTGAAAAAGCAAAATTCCCGAATGACACTTTCGATCTGGTGATCGGAAATGTACCATTCGGGAATTTTGCCGTTTATGACCCTACCTACAAGGATAAATTGTCCATCCATGAGTATTTTTTGGCAAAATCATTGGATGTGCTAAAGGACGGTGCGCTGTTGGCCCTGATCGCCAGCAAATTTTTACTGGATAAAAAAGGCTCCGCCTTCCGTGAATACCTGGCCAAACGCGCGCATTTACTAGCCGCTCTCCGCCTGCCGGATACGGCCTTTCTCCAGGCCGGCACCAATGTTCCCATGGACATTTTGTTCTTCCGGAAAACAGCCGCCGCTTCAGAGCCAGATTGGCTGGAGCTGGGTGAAACCGCGGGCGGAATTGAGATCAACCGCTATTACCTTGAGCGCCCTGGCCATATTTTAGGTATGCTCATCAAGAGCAACCACCGCTTTTCCGGCGGCAGCACCTGCATTCCGAAGAAAGAAGAACTGGCCTTGCTGTTGGCCAACGTCATGGAAAGCTGGCAGGCCTGCCCTCCCCAGAGTCAAGCTAACGAATTATCTAACCAGTCCCCCGCTCCCATCGATGGCAGACTTGCGGACAGTTGCTCCGAATCTCAGAACATCTCCCTGTTTGACCTGGAAGCAAGACCGCTTATTCCGGAAACGCCAATCGGAATAATGACGGCAGCGCCAGATATTGTTACGCCGCCTGTAAGGAAAGAAGCCCCTTTACCTTCAGAGCAGCCCCCACAGAAGCCGGTGATTTCGGTTGACCTGTTTGATCAGGAAGAGGAAGCTGTCCCTAAAACGCTGAAAGCGCCGGACACCGTCCGAAATTTTTCTTATATGCTCCAGGATAAGCACCTGTATTACCGCGAGGATAACGAGCTTGTTTTACAGGAGGTCTCAGACGGCACCTATTGCCGGATCACGGCGCTGATTGCCTTGCGGGATCTTGTCTATGACCTGTTATTTGTGCAGCTGCATTCGCTGAATGCAGCTTTAATCCAAGCAAAGCAGGCGTTATTAACCCAACGGTATGATGCTTTTGTCCGCACCTGCGGCTTGATCAACAGCCGCGTCAACAAACTTGCTTTTGCCGAGGATTGCTCCTATTATCTGCTTTGCTCACTCGAAATACTGGACGAAGACGGCAACTTTGAGCGCAAGGCGGATATCTTCACCAAGCGGACTATCGCGCCCCACCAGCCGGTGACGCAGGTGGAAACGGCCAGTGAGGCGCTTACCGTATCGATGAACGAAAAAGGGAAAGCCGATCTATCCTTTATGGCAGCCCTGCT
>NZ_AFGF01000257.1 GCF_000219125.1 Acetonema longum DSM 6540 | reverse complement strand
TGTGAAGGTCTCCGCCAGCGAGATCCTTGCCAAAGAAGGCATTGACATCACCGGCCAGAATGTCGCCATCGAAGCCGGCAATAACACTACTGACAGTCACCAAACCTTTGAATTCAAACAAACCGGCCTCACCGTCACCGTCGGCAACAGCGTGGTCAGCGCCACAACCCAGGTGGTGAACTCCGTTGACCGGGCTGCTCAGGTAGAAGACGACCGTCTGGCTGCGCTGCATGGCTGGAAAGCGGTAGAAAACGGCAAAGATGCCTGGAAAACGGCCCATGGCACAAACCCGGACACCAAAGAAGCGATCAACCCGAAAGAAATCAACGTCAGTGTCAGCTTCGGCAGCAGCAAACAAGAATCGGAAACCACCACTCACACCAGCTCCGCTGTGGGCAGCAGTCTGCAGTCGGAAGGACAGGTCAATATCACCGCCAAGGGCCGTGAAAATACTGCGGACGGCAATATCAACATCATCGGCTCCAGTGTGGACGGAAAAGACATTCTCTTAGACGCAGCCAACGATGTAAACCTGCTGTCCGCCGCCAATACCATGGACAGCGACAGCGAATCCTCGCAGAAATCCGCCTCCGTGGGCGTCGATTTGACTAAGGGCGGCGTGACCGTATCGGGGCAGCTAGGCAATGGCGAAACAGATGAGCATAGCCTCAGCTACAACGAGACAACGATCACAGCGGAACAGAAGCTGACCATCAAGTCTGGCAATGACACCAACCTGGTGGGGGCACAGGCCAAAGGCGATACCGTTGAGGTCGATGTAAAAGGCGATTTGAATCTGGCAAGCCAGCAGGATAGCAAGACGTATACGGAGAAGAATGAGTCTGTTGGCGGCAGTATTGGCGCTTCGACGAATCTATCCGCGAATGAAGGTAAAATCGATTCGGATTATAAGAGTGTCAATGAGCAGACCGGAATTTTTGCCGGCAAGGGCGGATTTGATATTGATGTGGTAGGCAATACCGACCTGAAAGGCGCGGTGATTGGCAGCGAGGCAGAGTCTGAGAAGAATAGGCTCTCTACTGGAACGCTGACCTTCTCCGATATGGAGAACAAGGCTGAATACGAGTCAAATAGTACCGGTGTAAACTATGCTCACGGGGATGATGTAGAAGCTAAAAACCGGGGAATGACTCCGAATATGGGAATCGCTGCATCCGGCCAAGAAAGCAGCACTACAAAAGCGGCTGTTGCTCAAGGTACGATTGAGATTAAAGATCAGGCCAATCAGAAAGACGATATTAGCAAATTGAGCCGCGATACCGAGAATGCCTTAAATAAGCTGGATGAAATCTTTGACAAGAAGACAGTAGAAGAACAACAAGAACTGGCGAAAATGTTTGGAGAAATCGCCTTTGAAAAAATACACGATCTCAGCAAAGACAAGGGCTGGGATGAAGGTAGCCCGGAAAAAATCGCTTTACATGCTTTTGTAGGAGCCGTTATGGCCGATATGGGAGGAGGGGATGCTTTAAGCGGCGGCTTTAGCACAGCAGTTAACGAAGCCATGCAGAACGAACTAGTGAAGCTTTTTAGAGGCAATCCCGATCTTCATCAATGGGCCAGTGCTATCCTGGGAGCGGCAGCAGCAGAGGTCGTTGGAGGCGATGCCCTAACCGGCGCGTCAACGGCTGCCAGTGCGACCAAAAACAACATCTACAAAGACCTCGACATTCGTATCCAAACTGATTTGCTCGTAAATGGAAAAACCGACATCACCCTGTCTGATGGCAGCACAGTTGTGGTCGAACTGGATGATGTAACACTGGCAGCTCATGCTGTTCTTATTGCCGAAGCTCTAGAAAAAGCGGATAATATTGACACTGCTCTCATGCAACTGCCGCAAACAGCACCAGCGGGCGTT
>NZ_AFGF01000256.1 GCF_000219125.1 Acetonema longum DSM 6540 | reverse complement strand
TTTCTGCAAGGCGGCCCAGAGGTCGCCGGCGGTGGTGAAGATATAGTTGAAAGTGAGACGGCGGTCCTCGCAGAATGCAGCCCAGTTGGCGAAATCCTGGTACACCAGCCGCGCCGCCGGCGCTCCCTGGGCGACAAATTCGTAACTGCCGGTATGGATATTTTTGATTTGCCGGCAGCGATGGATGATGTCGTAGGCGGCCCAGGCGGGATTGGTGGCCGGTTTTTTCTGATATTCGCCCGCCTGGGGATTCCAGACCCAAACGTCGTTGCGGGTTTGCAGCCAGGTAATGTTCGGCATGCCCCCGCTCAGCTGGTTGGTGGCCAGGGCTTTGATGCCGACCAGCACCTTGCCGGGACGGGCAAAGTCGTCATAGATGATGCTGGAGAGCTGGGTCCAGAAAACTCGGGTGGAATAGCGGGTGTTGGTGCCGTCTTTGGAGACGCACCGGGCGCGAACCTCATATTGGGCGGCGGGAAGATGATCTACCCGGTAGGTGACTTGAAACGGAGTGTTGGTCGCTTTAGTAATCGTCACCGCTCCGTTGGTCAGGTTGCTCCAAGTGTCAGAACCAACCCGGCGGTACTGGGCTTGCACCGTGACAGACGTATTTCTCAGCTTTCCCTCATCATTGATGCGGTATAGTCCACCGGGAAACTGCAGAGTGATTTCCAGCCCCTGTACAGCATTGCCTTCCGTTTGATGGGTGATCCAGGGATTGTTGGGATCATCGATATCCAGTTCGTAAGCCAGGGATTGATCTAAATAGGTGTCATTAAAATTGTCAACCACCGGCTGATCATTGGCGCCCAGCCGGATTTCCGGCTCCG
>NZ_AFGF01000255.1 GCF_000219125.1 Acetonema longum DSM 6540 | reverse complement strand
TTTTTGCAGGGCGCTCCAGAGATCGCCGGCGGTGGTGAAGATATAGTTGAAAGTGAGACGGCGGTCCTCGCAGAATGCAGCCCAGTTGGCGAAATCCTGGTACACCAGCCGCGCCGCCGGCGCTCCCTGGGCGACAAATTCGCAGCTGCCGGTATGGAGATCTTTGATTTGCCGGCAGCGGTGAATGATGTCGTAGGCGGCCCAGGCCGGATTGGTAGCCGGCTTTTTCTGATATTCGCCCGCCTGGGGATTCCAGACCCAAACGTCGTTGCGGGTTTGCAGCCAGGTAATGTTCGGCATGCCCCCGCTCAGCTGGTTGGTGGCCAGGGCTTTGATGCCGACCAGCACCTTGCCGGGACGGGAAAAGTCGTCATAGATGATGCTGGAGAGCTGGGTCCAGAAAACTCGGGTGGAATAGCGGGTGTTAGTGCCGTCTTTGGAGATGCACCGAGCTCGGACCTCATATTGGGCTGGAATCAGACGATCTACCTGATACGTGACCTGGAACGAAGTATTGGTCGCCTGGGTAATCGTCACCGCCCCGCTGGTGAGATTCCTCCAATCATCAGCGCCTACCCGGCTATACTGCGCCTGAACGGTTACGGAAGCGTTTTTCAGCTTCCCCTCATCATTGATGCGGTAAAGCCCACCGGGGAACTGCAGAGTGATTTCCAGCCCCTGTACAGCATTGCCTTCCGTTTGATGGGTGATCCAGGGATTGTTGGGATCATCGATATCCAGTTCGTAGGCCAGGGATTGATCTAAATAGGTGTCATTAAAATTGTCAACCACCGGCTGATCATTAACGCCCAGCCGGATTTCCGGCTCCT
>NZ_AFGF01000254.1 GCF_000219125.1 Acetonema longum DSM 6540 | reverse complement strand
ATTTCTGAAGGACAGCAACAGTAAAAACTTTTTGTTTTTTCATTGTCCTCTTGACGGGTAGCATATCAATTTTGTCCGCTGCTCCGTCGTTTGTTGTTCGCTTTAAAATAATCTTCCAAAAGGTGATCGTCCCGGTGTCAACTTAAAACAGGTCTGCCCCTTCTGTCACCTCTAATTGTATTCAACCTTGCAAGCCAAACTAGGGTGTTTTTCGTTAAGCTTATTAAGCAGATTTTTCATTAAAACTGCATCATCAGGAATAGTCCTTTCAACATTTTGCCAGCCTATAAAAATTAACTTTTTGGGCATTTCAACTAGGCCAGTTATTGCATCCCAAAATGCATCCCAATTCATTCCGTAAAAATGTGGGAAATCAAGCTTTTTCTTCAACAGGCTATGTAGTTGTTTTGAATTGTTAACATCAGTAACATCAATTGTCACTAATTCTACTCTATCATCATTTTGCTCATTACTCATCATTTTAACCTCCTATTTCCATGTACCTATATTATGAACTGTTTCATAATGGTCATATGTTATATATAGCTGACCATCATTTGAATATAACAACCTTGTTCCCGGTTGCTTTGCACGTGTCATCGTGTTAGTCAGTCCTACGTCTGCTTCATACCAAACTCTACCTGGAGCACTCGGTAATATTCCTGTAGTATTTTCAAATACGTCTCCACCTATTTGTTTCCCAGGTGCATAATTATTTAATGCTTTGCCAGGCTTCCATCCGAGAGCTTCAGCCTGGGCTTTCGTAATATAATCTAAAGGCAAGTTACCAGTTTGTTTTAAACCATCAACAAGCGGATTAGCCTTTTCAGTTGTTTTAAGAACTTCTTTATACTTTGCATAGTTTACAACGCTGTGTGCAGAGTTTTCCATTCCCAAGTCAACTTTATCGCCAACAGCTACATATTTGCCAATACCAAATTTCCCGATTACACTGCTTCCCGAATAGCCCAGACCCAGAATAGTCACTCCATAAGCGAATTCGCCCAGCTTACCTTTTAATCGTTCTTTCTTCTGTGCATCAGTTTCGTCGAGTACGGTGATTGTACGGAGTTTTCCATTCCAATTAAAGAAGTACTGGTCTTTTACTATCCCAGCGAAGTAGGTGTCTCTTTTCGTGAGTCCGCCATCGCCTTTTTCGTAGTCCCAGCCATAATCCCCGTTATCAGGATCTTGTTCCCAGAAGTATACACCCGGCGGCGGTGCATCTATGGATGTGTCGTCTCCGTTTATGACTTGGAACCAGCCGTCTTTAGTATGAACGATTTCACCTTCACGATGGGTTCTATGGTTGTAGTCGTTATATTTCACTCCG
>NZ_AFGF01000253.1 GCF_000219125.1 Acetonema longum DSM 6540 | reverse complement strand
CCAGACCCTGCAAGCCACCCCCATCCAAAGCGACGCCGCCAAACCCACAGTAGCCCTCGACGTAGGCGCCCTAGGCGGCATGTACGCCGGCAAAATCAAACTCATCGGCACCGAAAAAGGCCTGGGCGTCACCTTAGACGGAGACATCGCCGCCAGCCAAACCCTCATCCTGACCCACGACGGCCGCATCACCCTCAACGGCAGCCTCAGCGCCCAAGAAGACATCGCCATCACCGCCCAGGGCGACTTCGCCAACGACGGCCAAATCTCCTCACAGCAAACCATCCGCATCGCCGCCCGCCACATCACCGGCAGCGGCTTTTTCAGCGCCGGCGAAGAAGGAGAAGAAGACCATGAAAGCCACGACCACGGAGACGAAGAAGAATCCGGCGGCTCCACTCCGATACTAGCCGACCTCACCCTCACGGCCGCTGAAACCGTCGATCTGACCGGCGTCCTCAGCGCCAGCCGGAATGTCATCCTTTCCGGCAAAACCGTCACTTACGATGCCGACAACACATTC
>NZ_AFGF01000252.1 GCF_000219125.1 Acetonema longum DSM 6540 | reverse complement strand
TCAAACCCTGGAAGCCACCCCCACCCAAAGCGACGCCGCCAAGCCCACAGTAGCCCTTGATGTAGGCGCCTTAGGCGGCATGTACGCCGGCAAAATCAAACTCATCGGCACCGAAAAAGGATTAGGCGTCACCCTGGACGGAGAAGTGGCAGCCAGCCAAAACCTCATCCTGACCCACGACGGCCGCATCACCGTCAACGGCAGCCTCAGCGCCCAGCAAGACATCGAAATCACCGCCAGCGGCGACCTCGCCAACGACGGCCAAATCTCCTCCGGCCAAACCATCCGCATCGCCGCCCGCCATATCCAAAGCAACGGCTTCATAACCGCCGGCGAAGAAGGAGAAGAAGACCACACTGGCCATGAACACGGAAGCGGAGAAGAATCCGGCGGCTCCACTCCGATACTAGCCGACCTCACCCTCACGGCCGCTGAAACCGTCGATCTGACCGGCGTCGTCAGCGCCAGCCGGAATGTCATCCTTTCCGGCAAAACCGTCACTTACGATGCCGACAACACATTT
>NZ_AFGF01000251.1 GCF_000219125.1 Acetonema longum DSM 6540 | reverse complement strand
GCCCTGGGAGACAACAACGCTTTTTTGAATCCCTTTCCCCTACGACTTTCAGTCGTCAGCATTTATGCTGTATCCCACCTGCTTTAGTGGGTGGTAGTTTAGTAGAACACTCAAAACTTACCTTCCGTTTCATTTGAGCATCCATGCTATAAAAATAGAACCGGTGTCGCTATAAAATCACATCAGAATTGGCTTTCGCTTTATAACATATTGTGCGCAAAGCCCCGTGCAGCCCCCTGCGATACAGCCGGAAACTATAAGAAATGGCAGATATGCAATAACCGTTATTGTTCCTGTTACCAAGACCGCAACCGAAATCTGACCGATATTGTGCAGAACTGCGCCCAGTACACTCGATACCCAAATACACTTTTCAGGAATCATCTTTCGCAGTGCCAGCATACCCGCAAGACAAAGTATCCCTCCAGCGAGACTATACAGCAGCACCATTAGATTACCACTGAAAATTGCGCCTAAAAAAATTCGCACCAATACCAACAACACGACTTCTCTTGCCTGATATTTGTATATCGCGTAAACGGTGATGATGTTTGCCAGCCCTAATTTTATGCCAGGAACGGGGATGAGAGTGGGCAACCTAAGCTCCACAAGGAAAATCACCAAAGCAATGGCTGTCAGTAATGCAATTTCTATCAGCTTTCTTGCGTTCATATACATCACCTTGTTGCCCCATCTACATTCACCCCAGGCTCTTCGGTATATCGTATCACCAGACGGTGGGGGAGACAGACAATCGGCAGTGTTTTTGTCTTCATCCACCCCATTTTCACACAGGTCTGATCGGGGCAGTCCGCATGAGAAATACGAATCTGCCCATTTTCAATCAGCACAATATTTGAACCGCCATGACCGGTAATACGAAGTGTCTGCGTTTCTTGGATTTGAGATAAGTTCAGCCGGTATAGCACCGTTCCCTCCTGTGCGATTTCCACCGTATTGCTCACTGGTGTTCGAAGCACAAAGATGCTTCCCCATATTCCGGCAAGAAAAATCATAGCACACACAGCCGTCCAAATCTTCGTTCTCGTCATGGCCGGATTACCGTTACCGGAAGCTGGGCAAAAGCATCTCTCAGGGTGAACGAGTCAACCAGCCCTTCCGTTATGAGGATTGTATTATCCTGCGTATACAAAATCATTTCAAAACCACCTTTCTTGCGCCAATAAGCTGCGGCCTCTTCAACGCCCATCACGAACAGAGCCGTAGAGAGTGAGTCACACATCCTGCCCTCCGGTCCGACAATGGTCACCGAACTCAGACCTCGGTCGGCGGGTTTCCCGGTGGATGGATCAAGAATATGCCAGTAAACCTTGCCGGTTTCATCCGTGAAATATCGCTCGTAACCGCCGGAGGTTACTACAGCACTGTCAACCACCTCCAGAATAGCGAAATTGTCCTCGGCATTAGGGGCTTTCACGCCAATCCGCCAGCGTGTGCCATCCGGCTTTGTCCCTATGGTTTGAACGTTGCCGCCTAAATTAATGATGGCTGAGGTTACGCCCCGCTCCCGCAAAAGCTGTATAACCATATCGCCGGTATATCCCTTCGCCACCGTTAATTAATCGATCTCCCCAGGAGTCAAGTAACCCATAGATACTCTCAGGGTCACGGTAGGTCCGCCGTACCAAGTCTCAATGTCTATGAAGCTGGTTGTCGATTTTGTTTGCCTAACATTGCCTTCATTCACCTCAATGGATTACTTCGATAGGAAGGCGCAAAACCATTATCCAGTTCTTGATCTGCACTTTTTTAATGCCCAGTACGTCAGCTATCTCTTTCCTTGTTCGTCCTTCTTCACGCATTTGCATGATGATATGTTCTAACGACTTGATATTTGTATATTTCTGTGGCATATAAATACCTCCTATCGTAGTTATCCTACAACAGGAGGCTTTTTTGACTCAAGATCCGTTTTGTTGGGTTCAGATCAAAGTCTAATGCACTTGCCAATAAGCCAGCTGCCAATTGATTAATACCCTTCAATGAATATATGCTAGTATATGCTGAATCCATCCCATACCGGCAGAGCTGCAAAGACGATCAGCATCCTGAGGGCAAAACCGCCAATAATCACACCCGTATCGCCAATAATCATTAGCGGGGAATGTGCTCCGTAGATTTTGCTGCTGGCTGCAGCTTCTGCCAAGACGGCGCTCCCCACATCATTTGCAGTTATATTCTGCGGGATATCCCCAGTTTTTTTTATTTGACTCAAAATTTGCTGTAGATAAATGAAAGCCGGCAGCACGAGTCCCAGTACAATGAACAAGCCCCAGAAAACTATCTGATACTTCCCTGAAATCAGGAGTTTGGCGGATTCGGTTCCAATAGGACCATTAGACCCGTTTAGCATCACCATAATGAAGGACGCCGCGACGATGATCTCCACCACGACCAGAAGCAAATGGAGCTGATTGGCCCGCCCCTCATGATAAGTCCCCTTTTCCAGCAATGGCGCCAGCAGCGAAGTGGCTGACAGACCGGTTGATAGAGCTGATACAACAAAAAGGACGGGGATTATGTTGGAATTCCAAAAAGGAATAGCCTTGATGACCGATATAAGGAATCCGGTATAGGCAGCTGTACAAAGCGCCAGGAAAGCCCCGGCCCAGGTTAACAGCTCGGGAGCCTTTTTATTTTTGAACGCAAAATAGCACTTGAGAAACCCCGCTAGGATAAAAGCCGACAAGATATAGACTCCCCAAGACATCACCGAGGTAAAGTTGCTCAAAAGGCCGATCATGAGCCATGGTTTCCAGAACCCTTGCCCGAGGTCAAAAACCAGCATGAGCGTACCGATGGCTACAGCAGGAGTCGCAATGAAATACCCTGCCCGGGTCAGACTCGGCGCCTTACCCAAGAAACCTTTTTCCGCCAGGAAGGAAGTGATGTAGGCTCCGGCTCCTAAGCCGCCTAAGAATAAATATATGACGACAAGCCAATGCCAATGCAGTTCCATATTTGTAACCTCCTACTCTTTCGGTATGATGACCCATGATGGGTTGGTGATCGTGGGCGACGGGAGGCCTTTGAGGGTTGCAACCCCGCCTGGGGCTTTTTTCAACTCGGACAGTTTACCATAAGTCAGGGCTTTCTTCGGACAAGCTTCCACACAAGCAGGTTGCTGCCCTTGATCCTGACGGCTGTAACAGAAATGGCACTTAGTGACCCGTTTGGTCTTTTTGCTAAGCTGAGGAGCATGATAGGGACAGGCATACATACAGTAACCGCAGCCCACGCACTTCTCGGCATTATGAACGACGATACCGTCTTGCCGTTTGGTGTAAGCTGTGACCGGGCATACTGTCAGGCAGGCCGGGTCGGCACAATGGTTGCAACTGATGGAAAGGAAATGCCCTTCACCTTCATCGCCGCCATTGTCCAAAACGCGCCGCCACTTCACCTGTTCATCCCTTGCTTCCTGGTTTGCTGACCGGCAGGCGCTTTCACAAAGTTTACAGCCGATGCACTTTTTCTGGTCGAAAAGGAAAGCCAATTGTTCCGTACCCAAATCCTGGGCAACCGCAGACTTTGTCAGCAGGCTTAACGGCAAACCCATTCCTAATGCAGCAGTTACTAAAACGCCAAGCTTCAAGGCGTCTCGGCGACTAATGCGAGAGTCAAACTTTTTGAACACTTTATAACCCACCCCCTTCTTATTCTACTTCCAGTATCCACTATACCCAATAACCCCTGTTCGAGCATAAAAAAAACAACTGTAATCAGCAAAAGTAAGCTTAGCATCGCTATCCTGTCCCATTTAGCAGCCCTAAAACGGTAAGCGTACATATCCAAGGAACTTAGTCTTTCAAAGAAGGAGTTAACGATCAATAATATATTGTTCTAAACAATGAAGGAATCCCCTAACGAATAATAAATCCTTTAAGGAATCCCTCACTTTTACAGAATCTATTTACCGGAAATAGAGACTTCGGCTTTGTTCGCGTAAGCTTTTTTCAGGGCATCTATGTAATCACCATGGGCGTCTTTAAGACTGATCGTCGCGCCTGAGGTCACATCGGCAAGAGCCTTTTTCTCAGCATCCGTCAGTTTGTTGTACTTTTCCTTGTCCTTTGGATTGGTCATTTTGGCGACCAGTGGTCTTCCATTAAGATCAGATGTATTTTTAGCAAACCACTGCTCAATTTCAGCTACGGTCTTTCCTTTGAAGAAATTCTGGTAGACTGCCACTTGCTCTGACCAGTTCATGCCATATTCTTTGTCACCGCGTTCACGCTTTGTTTGCCAGGCAGCAACTTGTTTTGCTGCAGTTTCGTCCGTGTTGGCTTCAGCTCCTGCAAAACCAGCCTGACCAGGCCAACCCGAGAATTTGGAAGCAGTCGGATGTTCGACATCGTTTGGCGAGAGCAATTCCAGACCATCATAGTGAACGTCGATGATCTTCCCGTCCTTGTCAAACAATGCACTGCAAATGACATAGGTGAGACTATAGATATTACCACCATTTTTGTCTTTTCCAGGTCCTACACGGAATACGGGGGATTCACCTACACCCCTGAACACCTTCATCTCTGCGGCGGGCTGGGCCGTTTGTGGGCTTGAGCATCCGCCCAAAGCAAATAATCCCATAGCCAGAACTAAACATGCGGCAACCATTTTCATCTTAGACATCAGTTTTCCTCCTCGTAACTTTTTACTTTACAGATCTGAGCCAAATAAAATGTTGGCGCTTTATTGATATATCAACAAAGCAAATTATGTTTTAAATATAACAAATTTTTGCGTATATTGTCAACAATGTCCAGAATAAGAAATACTGCGAAAATTGTCACAATTCCTTGTAAATGCATTAATCAACCACATTCCCACAGCGTTCAGCAGCCTGCCGCTCAAGGCATCCCAACCTGTCACCCAAGCCTCCCATCTATTGAACTAATTTGCAAGTTTGTATTCATTTCCTTCATTATAAAGTTTAAAACTTCCCTTAATCCCGTCAGTTATGTATATTTTTTTATCAGCAGTGATAAAAACCGCTTCAATCCCGCCGAATTGGCGGATCAGTTCCCTGCCTTTCTCCAAGCCTAAAATAAAGACGGCGGTATCGAGGGCATCCGCATCAAAGGAAGAATCCATGATCAGTGTAACGCTCATCAGATCTGACCGGGCCGGATAGCCTGTTACTGGGTCTAGAATATGGTGATAGCGTATGCCGTCCTTGATAAAATAGCGCTGTTCGTCCCCGGCCGTCACAACGGCTTTGTTTACCACCTCGACAGTGGCTAGGATTTGCTCACTCTGCTGTGTTTGTCCCGCGTCCGGACGGGGATTGCGAATGCCCACCCGCCAAGGAGTTCCATCGGGCTTGTTGCCTAGGGTGATAACGTTGCCGCCGATATTCACAAAGGCTGACCTGATGCCGAATTTTTTGTAGATTCGAATCACTTCGTCGCCTGCAAAGCCTTTAGCAATACCCCCAAGGTCGACCATCTGACCAGGCCTTTTCAAACTAGCAGCTGAATCGTCGACATATAAATCCCGGAAATTGATCAGCGGGAGAATCTTCTTTAGCTCCTCGTAGGACGGGATATGCTCCTGAGGTGTTCCTATAGCCCAGCTTTTTACCAGGGGGCCCACGGTAATATCAAAGGCACCAGAGCTCAGTTCCGCTACCTGCTGGGATTTTCTTAGGATTTTTATGGTATCAGAGGATAAGGCTATTTTCTCTTTCCCGGCGTTTTGGTTTAGCTTATAGACATCGCCCTGCTCTGCTTTGAAGGTCAAAAGTTTTTCCAATTCGTTCATTCTTTTCATAGCCGAATCGATCGCTGCCTGCCCTTGGGCGCCATAGACCTTCTGGGAAATCAACGTACCCATCACAAAATCCCGAGATTCGAAAGCTTTATTCTTATGCGAAGAGACTTCCATTCTGCTCAAGCTACAAACTACCCAGATACCCACCACGAAAAGTAACAAGCACAGACAGGCAATCTTAACCCGGTGTTGTCTAGTCACGATCACGAAATGCTTCACCGCCTTTGTTTCTACTCTGCTAAAAATTCTAAAAATTAGGATCAAGTACGAAGAGCTTCACATTACGATTGCGCCATGGTTCACTCCGGCAAACATATAAGATCTTTTAATAAGATTACTCCAAATTTGAAGAAACCCTTCTCAATAAAATTTTAAGTGTTTGAATTTCTGTTGTTGTAAGCCCCACCGTAGCTTGATTGAGGCACTGAATAGCAATGGGTTCAATCTGCTGCCTTAATTTTTTTCCTCTACCAGTTAAATAAACTGCAAATGATCTTCTGTTTTTTAAATTCACTTGTCGTACAACAAGTCCTCTTTCCTCCATTCCATTAAGAATTCTTGTCATAGCACCTTTATCTTTCAATGTATAATCCGATAACTCTTGTTGACAAATTCCACCTTTTTCATATAACTTATTCATTATAGACCACTGCTCTCTAGTGATCCCATACGATTTTATCCTCTGTTGAAGGTAAGTCTTTAACTTTAGGTCTGCACAGTAGACTATAAAGCCCAGTGACTCGTTTTCAGTATAAATCAGCCTTCACCTTCTTACGATCATTTTAGTTGATTATATCGACATATTAGGCTGGATACAAAATTTTGTCAATCTCGATTGCAAAGAAAACACAGACCAGCTAATTAAAGTCAAGCCGAATTGATTTGGAATTCGTGCTGCACCTTCTGCCAAGCGGGTTTGTCAAGAAAACTGCCTGGAATGTTATCTTCCATCTCGCGGAACAAGGCATAAGGTACAAAGGGAATTCCTTTGAGTTTGGGTACTTTTAGGGTTACATTGCCGGAGGTCGTTGTCAAATTCCTGTCATAGTGGCCGGCGCGGTAGCCTTGGCGTGCCTCAGTACGTTCATATTTGGCTGCTTGGGTTAGGTCTTTGGCTTCCTGATCGAGAAGATTGTTGAGCGTTTCTATAATGCTCCCCATTGTCAAGACACAGAATGGAAAAAAATAAGTTAAGCTCCCTTCTGTGTTGTTTGATATGAACCAGCCTCATGAGGCAAGTTTCCGAGATAACATTGGGCTGGGCAAGCACCATCCAAGGCGGAATGCGTTCGATATGTATTGTATATCTGCATGTACTCTTTGAGCATCTGACCTATGTGAAGGTCCAAAACAAATGGCACTACATTTGCTTACTGGTTGACCTGTTCAATCGAGAAATCATTGGTTATAGTGCGGGCCCCAACAAGGATGCTACCTTGGTTGCCCGTTCTTTTGCAACGGTTAAGGGAGATCTACGTCAG
>NZ_AFGF01000250.1 GCF_000219125.1 Acetonema longum DSM 6540 | reverse complement strand
GAGATCGCTAAAGCGGTACAAGCCGCTGCTAACGCCTCTTACCGTCTTCCCCAGACGGTAAACGACTCTGTGAATCAGGTGTTGGCCATATCCATTTCTTCCATGCGTGCCATGCAGTCTCAGTTGAAAGCCCTGGATAAAGAGATTGGGCGCCAGGTGGAGAACATCCCGAACACGTTGACTTCGGTCCCCGGCATCGGCCCGGTGTTGTCCGCCGGGATCATCGCCGAGATCGGCGATATCAACCGTTTTGCCAGACAAGCCGGGCTTGCTAAGTTCGCTGGCCTTGCTTGGTCTCAGCACCAGTCCGGTATGTTTGAAGCGCAGCATACCCGCCTCATTCAGTCTGGCAACCGCTTCCTGAAATATTACTTGGGGCAAGCCGCCCTTTCTCTCGTGCGTTGCGACACGGAGTACAGGCGCTACTACGACCTCAAATTCAAAGAGGTCAACAAGTACCAGCACAAACGCGCACTCGCCTTAACTGCCAGAAAATTGGTCCGGTTGGTCTTTCGACTGCTCAAAGACAACCGCCTTTATAAACCGGCGTAGATTTTCTGCGCCTCCCCAGCGCCCTGTTCTTCAAAAAAATGGAGCAGGCAGGGCTTTGTTTGCTGTACCCTTTTTTCGGCCATTGTTGCGGTGAAATCTACTCTTTTCTTACACATCTCGGCATTTAGGGGATTGACATTTCACCGCCGG
>NZ_AFGF01000249.1 GCF_000219125.1 Acetonema longum DSM 6540 | reverse complement strand
TTGCCGCTGGGCTCCTGTTTCGAAGAGGTCAGGCCAAAGCGGCTGGGGAGGTGGGACTGAGAAGGGCTGGTTTCTTTTTTATACGTGTCTGTCTGAGTGGCGGTTTGGTTGAGGATAGAGCCGGCGGTGATGGTGACATTGTCGCCGCTGATCAGGCCGCTGATATTGGCTAAGGTATCGTCAGCGGTCAGGTTGACTTCGCCGCCGGTGATGCGGCCAAATTGGTTGGTGATGGAGCCGGTGTTTACGGTGAGGTTTTGGTCGGCTTTGATCGTGCCGATGTTTTGGAGGCTGTCGCCATTAATGATTTCCACGTCACTGCCGGCGATAATGGCGCCGCCGGGGGTAAGGTCGCCTTCTCT
>NZ_AFGF01000248.1 GCF_000219125.1 Acetonema longum DSM 6540 | reverse complement strand
GGATGCTCTCGTAAAAGGAACTACTATGCTGCAAAATCAGTTACACGGGCAGTTGATGTACCATTATCCGAGTTACCGAAAGTTCTTTTGCCTGGTGAACAGCAAGACGGCGCTCTATTTTTGGGAGACTTACCCTTCGCCGGGACACTTAAAAACCGTGACCGCTGAAACCCTTGCTGACGGGCTGCGGAGTGTCAGCCGCAATGCTTGTTCGATGGAAAAGGCGCAGACGATTCTTGATCTGGTGGCTGCCGATGGGGATACTCACCGGGAGTTTCAGGCTGAACGGGACTTTATTGTCAAAAGTATCATTCAGGAGCTTCGCTACAAACAGCAGGCCATTGAAGGAATCGACGGGGAGTTAAAAAACCTGCTGCCTTTGACTGACTACAAACTGGATACTATGCCGGGAATTAACTTAAATACCGCCAGCCACATCATTTCTGAGATTGGCGACATTAACCGCTTTCCTAATTCGGATAAGTTGGCCCGTTTTGCCGGCATCGCTCCCGTTTTGTTCAGTTCGGCAGGCAAGGGTAAGGAGCAGCGCAGTCGGCAGGGAAACCGGGTATTGCATGGCATTTTCTATTTTCTCGCTGTCCAGCTTGTCCAGGTCTCCAAAGGCGGC
>NZ_AFGF01000247.1 GCF_000219125.1 Acetonema longum DSM 6540 | reverse complement strand
CCCGGCGAGTCCCCGATCGTTTTGAAAAGAATCCGGCTTGGAGACTCGAAGGGACGGTTCTCTTGACGAGCAGCCGATAAAATGATATCCTCAAAAATAGAGGTGATAACCATACCCCGAAAAGTCTGACATCTAAAAGAAAAGCGGGGAGAAGTTGATCGGCCAATTAAAAATATAATAGGAATCAATCAAAGTGTGATTTACGAGCATAACAATAGAACGGTC
>NZ_AFGF01000246.1 GCF_000219125.1 Acetonema longum DSM 6540 | reverse complement strand
CCCGGCGGCAATGTGACCGGGACCAGCGATAACATTCCTCCCCGGAGACAAATCGACCTGGCGTTGAAACTGCTGCCTCAGGCAAAAAGAGTAGGAGCCTTGTATACCTCCAGTGAAGTAAATTCTCAGCAGCAGGTCCAGAAGATGAAAGAATACGCGGCAGCCAAAGGCCTGACTGTGACAGAAGCCACCATTACCAACGTCAATGATATTCAGCAGGCGGTCCAGAGCTTGCTGGGCAAAGTGGACTTCATCTATTGCCCAACCGATAACACCATTGCTTCCGCCATGCCCAATATTGCCAAGATCACCGTACCGGCGAAGATACCGGTATTCATCGGCGATGAAGCCCCGATTAAGAAGGGGGGCGCAACGGCGGGCGCTTCGGTCAATTTCTATCAACTTGGTTTCCAGGCCGGTGAAATGGCGGCCGATATCCTTGCCGGCAAATCAAAGCCGGCGGATATGCCCATCGGTTCACAAGAGGATGTAAAGATTATTATCAATCAGGAAGCCGCCCGGGCGATTGGACTGGTCATACCGGAAGAACTGAGGAAAGCGGCTGAATAAACAGATTCACAACAAAGAAGGAATGAGGAAAAGGCAATGGACGATTTAATCATTTCTACTGTATCTCAGGGCCTGCTTTGGTCGATAATGGCTATGGGTGTATTCTTGACGTTCCGTATATTAAACATTGCCGATTTAAGCGTGGAAGGCAGTTTCCCGCTGGGAGGCGCTGTAGCAGCGGTGCTGTTGGCAGGAGATCATAACCCCGTCGTCGCTATTTTGGCGGCGGGCATAGCCGGGATGCTGGCCGGCGCCGTCACAGGGCTGCTCCATACCAAGCTGAAAATACCCGCGCTGATGGCCGGCATTTTGACGATGATTGCGTTATACTCAGTAAACTTACGCATTATGGGAAAAGCCAACTTGTCCCTGCTCAATATTGATACGGTTTATACAGGACTGGCATTCCTGCATTTATCATCTAATCTGACTACCTTTCTGGTTGGATTGATTATCGCCCTGTTTATCCCCCTCTTGCTGTACTGGTTTTTTGGCACGGAAATCGGCATGGCCTTGCGGGCTACCGGCAATAATCTGCAGATGATACGGGCCTTGGGGGTTAATACGGATCACATGCTGTTATTGGGACTGATGATCAGCAATGGGCTGGTAGCGGCGGCGGGAGCGTTTATCGCTCAGGATAACGGCTTTGCCGATGTGGGGATGGGCGTAGGCACGATTGTCATTGGCTTGGCCTCAGTGATCATTGGGGAAGTGCTGTTTGGCGCGAAAGACTTTAAAAATTCCCTGATTTCGGTTGTACTCGGTTCGGTTGCCTACCGTATCGTCATTGCGACTGTGCTGTATCTGGGCATGCCGCCCAACGATCTGAAACTGTTTACCGCGGTTTTGGTTGGAATGGCTTTATCCTTGCCCTTATTTAAAGCAAAATGGGATAGCAGAAAGGCGGGAGCGAAATGCTGCGAGTCGACGGCATCAGCAAAACATTCTTCGCCGGCACTGTAAATGAGAAACTGGCGTTGAACAATGTAAGCCTGGAAATGAGGCCGGGAGATTTTATCACGGTCATTGGCGGCAACGGAGCAGGCAAGAGCACTCTCATGAATTCCATTGCCGGTGTGTTTAAAATAGACAGAGGCAAGATTTACATTGATGATGTAGATGTAACCGATATGCCTGAGCATGAACGGGCTGCCTATATCGGCAGGGTCTTTCAGGACCCTATGCTGGGGACGGCGTCCGGCATGATGGTGGAAGAAAATTTGGCGATGGCCGCCCGACGGGGCCAAAAGCTGCAACTGCGCTGGGGCTTTCGGGATGATGAATTTGCAGAGTTCAAAGAAAAACTGGCCAAATTGGATCTTGGCCTGGAAGACCGGCTGAAAAGCAGGATGGGAACCTTGTCCGGCGGACAGAGACAGGCGATTACTCTGCTGATGGCAACCCTGCGGAAGCCTAAGCTGCTGTTGTTAGACGAGCATACTGCGGCCTTGGACCCTAAAACAGCGGAAAAGGTATTGGCACTAACCCGGCGCGTCGTAGAGGAAAACGGCCTGACAACCCTGATGATTACCCACAATATGCGGGATGCGCTGCGGTTTGGCAACCGTTTGCTAATGCTGAATGACGGGGAGATTTTGCTGGACATTCAAGGCGGGGAAAAAGCCAAGACGACAATTCATGACCTGCTGGACGCTTTCGAGCACTCCGGCAAAGAGGTCAGTGACCGTATGGCACTGGGGTGACATGAGCCTTTTTGCAGTCATTGACAAAATATCCGGTAATTTGTATAATAATAACCATAGCTTAAGCTTAAACTTCATACACAAAAGTGAAGACGGAAAAAAGTAGATGTATGCTGTCATGCAGAGAGCTGATGGTTGGTGAAAATCAGCTGGCGGTATAGATTGAAGTTCATTCCCGAACTGCGAGGCTGAAATACAGTAGGCTGAGCCGGAGCAGCGCTCGTTAATGCGCTATGAGTTGATCTGATTCGAGATTATTAGGGTGGTACCGCGGAATATTCCGTCCCTGCGGTAGCGCTCTTTTTATTTTCGACGGATAACTAGGGTGGTACCGCGATGCACGTCCGTCGTCCCTTTTTAAGGGACGATTTTTATTTAAAC
>NZ_AFGF01000245.1 GCF_000219125.1 Acetonema longum DSM 6540 | reverse complement strand
CCTGCATGTCATGGGCAAACAAATCCGCCGGGAACTCAAACTCATCCCCGCCCAAGCCGTGATCGTCGAACATGTTCAGTATGTCTATGCCTGCCGGAATTGCGAGACCAACGCCACGAGCGTGCCCATCATCCAGGCGCCGGTGGACAAGCCCGTCATCCCAGGCAGCTTTGCCTCACCGGAAGCAGTGCCCCACATCATGACGCAGAAATTCGTCAGCGGCCTGCCGCTGTACCGTCAGGAGCAGGAATGGAACCGGCTGGGCATTGAGCTGTCGCGGCAAACCATGTCCAACTGGCTGATCCGCTGCGCCATCGACTGGCTGGAGCCCCTCTATGAACAACTGCATCAAAGCCTCTGCGCCCAACGCTACTTGCACGCAGACGAAACTGTGCTGCAGGTTTTGCACGAACCGGGCAAACCGGCCCAGAGCAAGAGCTATATGTGGCTGTACCGGACCGGTGGCAATACGCAGATGCCGATCGTGCTGTTTGACTACCAGCCCGACCGCAAGGCCAAACGACCCACCGAATTCCTGCAAGGCTTTAGCGGGTATCTGCATACCGACGGCTATGCCGGCTACCACAGCCTGCCGGAAACCATGGTCAGGGTAGGCTGCTGGGCTCATGCCAGGCGCAAATTCGATGAAGCGCTCAAAGCGCTTCCCGAAAAAGACCGCCAAGGCTCCGGCGCGGACAGAGGCAAGCGCTACTGCGACCAACTGTTTGCCATCGAACGGCAGCTAGCCGACTGTACGGCGCCAGAACGCTATGAAAAACGGCAGGAACTGGCCAAGCCAGTGCTTGACG
>NZ_AFGF01000244.1 GCF_000219125.1 Acetonema longum DSM 6540 | reverse complement strand
CTTTTCCTGGACTGTCTTTTTGTCAAAAATCTGGTCCAGCTTATTGACGGCATTCTCTGTATCTCTTCTCAGTTTCGTAATGTCCGCTTTCTGATTAGCCTGGTCTCTGATTTCAATGGTTCCCTCAGCAATGGCTGCATGAGTTGTACTAGTCTTCTCATCGGATACCGGAACTCCCATATTGGGTGTCCAGCCCTTATCTTTGTTCTCTACACCCGCACCTTTCGCATAGTTGACACCAAAGCTTTTCGCCTTGTACTTCGCTTCATTTTCAATATCCGAGAAGGTGAGTGTCCCAGTCGAGAGCCTGTTCTTCCCTGCCTCCGCCTTACTGGCCATAACGGCGCCTTTTAAGTCGGTGTTGCCTTCCACATAAACATCAAACCCGCCTTTGCCGGCAAAGATTCCTGTCTGCTCATTGACGCTCTTGTACGTAGAGTTCATTGTCCCTTTATTGAACCCTACATTCGATGCCATCCCTATGCCGATTTTGCCGTTTATGGATTTATTCTTCTCGTTGTAGGTCTCTACATCCTGCAGGCTCGCCAGGTTCAAATTCCGGCCTACATTCAGGTTAATGCTGTCGCCATGAGCCTGCGCGCCGACCAGGTTGGTGTCCCGACCGGAGATCATGGTGAGATTGGCATTGCCGGTGACCATGGCTTCTGTCCAGGTGGTAGCGTGTCCTGTGGAGTTGCTGCTATTTTTGCTGCCTTCCAGGTAATAGCTGACACTAGAATTGGGGCCCAAGCTGGCGCTGGCGCCAAAGCCATAGGAGCCGCCGCTTGATTTCATGATGGAATCGGTAGTGTTGGCCTGGGCTTTGAGGCTGACATCTCGGGCAGCGGAAAGGTAGACATTATTGCCGCTGACCGAAGAACCCAGGATATTCAGGTCACCGTCTACGGCATTTCCGGTTAAATCGATTTGGCCGCTGCCGGTGGCGATAAGGTTGATATCGCCGGAGGAGGTCAGGCTGCTGCCGCGGACGGTAGCGGCGCTGGTGGTGGTTTCGGTTTTTTGTTTGCTGCTGCTAAAGCCGACAGTGGCGGTAAAGCTGTTGTCGACTTTTTCGTTTTTCTCTTTGGTATTGTTATTGGCTGGGGTGTTGTCGCCCGTATTCGTTTGGCTGTTATTTCCTGTAGTGGGTTGGCTATTGCCGTTACCTGAATTGACTGGGTTGTTGTTTCCTGTAGTCGTTGAGCTGGTGTTTGCGCTGGGATTGGGCTGGGTGTTGGCGGTAGTTGCATCTGCTTGGCTATTGTTGTTCTTTTTCTTGCTATTTTCCTGAAGTTCTTTATAGCCGGCCTTGGTCCCATCGTAAGCCTTTTCTCCTGAACGGTAGGCTTTGAGGCCATAAAGAGCCTTTAACCGGTCATCCTGGATGTCTTCCATCCGGTTAACGGTGTCATAGGTGTCCTGGACGGCTTGGAGGGTGTTGTTGGTGAGTGATACAGTGAAGCCGTTTTGTTTGAATTCCGTGGTGGAGTGGGAATCAAAGGTGTTGAAGGCACCT
>NZ_AFGF01000243.1 GCF_000219125.1 Acetonema longum DSM 6540 | reverse complement strand
ACANANATTTTTTGCACTTTACTCTTTTCTTTTTTAGCTGGTGACAAGCCCTTTTAGAATTCAGCTCCGCTGTCCGCCGCCTAAACGCAGCTGATGAATAGCCAGGCCTTCCGTATTGTGGGCGGCTTCGCCGATCACTTCCGCCAGAGTGGGATGAGGATGGATCATATGCTTTAGGTCCTGAATCGTCAGTCCCTGATTCACGGCGGCCACTCCTTCCATGATCAGATCGCTGGCATGAGAGCCGAGAATATGCAGGCCTAAAACGGCGCCGCTGTCCTCGTCGGCGACGATTTTAGCCAATCCGTCAGGTTTGCCCATGGCAACCGCCTTGCCGATGCCGGCAAAATTAAACCGCCCTGTCCTGACTCTGCGGCCAGCGGCTACGGCTTCTTCTTCACTCAATCCTACCGTCGCGATTTCCGGATCAGTAAAGATACATCCGGGGACAGCAGTATAGTTCATAGTCGTATTGCCGCCCAGGGCATTTTCCGCCGCCACGATTCCTTCGGCTGACGCGGCATGGGCCCACATGTAACGGCCAGTCAGGTCGCCGACAGCATAGATCCCGGGAATATTGGTTTCCATTTTGGCGTCGACCGGAATCCCCTGACGGTCATAAGCCACGCCGGCGGTTTCCAGGCCCAGACCGCTCAGATTAGGCCGGCGGCCGACGGCATTAAGCACTTTTTCCGCGGCAATTTCCTGGACCTTGTCGCCGGTGGCTGCGGTTAAAATCAGGCCGTCCGCCCCCTGGCGTATAGATGTTACCTTGGTGGCGGTCAACAATTCAATGCCCCTTTTACGCAGCAGCAGAGCCATTCGTTTGACCAGATCGCTATCGATATTTGGCAGGATAGACGGCTGCATCTCGATCAGCGTAATTTCAGAACCAAAGGCCTGAAAAATTGTGGCAAATTCCACTCCTACCGCCCCGGCGCCGATGATGGCCATGCTGCGCGGCAGGTTAGAAAGGGACAGGACCTGATCGCTGCCGATCACACCCGGCAGTTCAATGCCGGGTAAGGGCGGCGTCACAGAATCCGATCCGGTAGCCAGAATGATGCGGCGGACTTGGTAGATCTCAGTTCCGGCAGCGGTCCGGACTGCCAGTTGTTCTTTTCCCTGGAGTGAGGCAGTGCCCTGGCAGACCGTAATACCGTTGCCGGCTACCAACTGGACGATGCCTGACTGCAGCTGCTCCACCACCTGGTCCTTACGGCGCATCACCGCTGTAAAATCAAAGCCGATTTGGCCTGCCTGCAGGCCAAACGACCCGCACTGCTGCAGTTCATGCCATCTTTCAGCGCTATTGAGCAGGGTCTTGGTCGGAATGCAGCCGCGATTCAGGCAGACGCCGCCGAGTTTCTCCTTTTCTACCAACAATACCTTGGCGCCAAGCTGCGCCGCACGGATCGCAGCCACATATCCGCCCGGGCCGCCGCCGATAACTGCTATATCGTACATGTCCATCCTCCTCTGATATCTGATGGCTTTATTACCGTCTGAAATTCCACGAGTCCTGACTGTATTTGGTCGCCGCCAGGTCTTTAGCCGTCCCCTGTTCCGCCGCCGTAAGCCGGCCCTGAACCAAACCGCCGTCCAGAACCTCATCGAATCCTTGCAGCATGCTCGCGAAGATTTCCGGGAAACCGATCTTCCTGTTCAATAGTTCCTCCAGGCCGATAGCACGGGCGGCCAGCATCCCGGCCAACGCCTCCCGTTTTTCAGGCGTCGGCGCCTGCAAGATGGACGCCAGTGTCCTCGGTTCAAACCGCAGCAGCAAAGAACCGTGCTGCAGGATGACCCCCTGCTTGCGCACCTGAGCGCTGCCCACAAGCTTTCGTCCGGCTGCCGTGATTTCGTAATGGGCCGGGGCATCAAAGCAAGCTGCCGAAGTATGAGGAGGCCGCCTTTCTCCCTGGCCGTAGGACGAGCGGGGCATATTCATCTGCGCCGCCACTCCCAGCCGGGCCAGACCGGCGATCAGGCCCTGGGAAAAATAACAGTAGGAAGCAGTAATCGTCGCCGGAATGCCTGCTTCATGTTCCCCTACCACCAGACTGTAAGTCAGCTCGGCGTCATGGAGCACCGCCCGTCCGCCGGTCAGCCGGCGGACCACAGAAATCCCCTGTTCCCGGCAGGCAGCCAAATCGATTTCCTCCGTCCCCCGCTGAAAGTAACCCAGACTGACCGCCGCCGGCTGCCAGCCGTAAAAGCGCAGAGTCGGCGGAACATGTCCGGCGGCATACTCCAGCAGGATGGCCTCATCAATCGCCATATTGACGGCGGCATTTTCGATGCCGGTATTCAATACCCGCCACTGCATCATGTCACCTCTACCTCACATTCCCAGACAGCCCGCCTTACCTCATCCGGCCTGAGAGGACGCGGATAGTTATACATCGTTCCCCCTGGTCTCTCATTGTAGTAAGGCCGGTTGCAGTCAGGGCAGCCGCTGGTTTGAAAAGCCCGGCCGTCCGCCAGGAACTCTGTCAATGCCGGCAGATTAAAGCCGCTGATCCTTCCCTGCTCGCACCGGATTATTTCCCGGCCGTAACCTGTCTGTAACAGGTAATGAGCCACCTGTATCCGCCGGTAGCTGCCAATCGCAGGCGGGGTGCGCCCGCTCCAGGCAGTGCCCCGGATGGGAGTGAAAGCAAACAATCCCACGGTGATTCTCTGCTGAACGCAGGCCGCCAGCACATCCGCCATTTCGGCCTCGGTCTCTCCCAGGCCCACAATGAGATGGGTGGTCACTCTGCCGGAAAAACGGGCGGCACACCGGATGAGCAGATCCCATTTACTCAGCCAGTCGCCTTCCTTTGCATCTCTGTACACCGCCGGCGTGGCCGCGTCTAAGGCAATGCAGATCCGGTCAGCCCCAGCGGCCATAAGTCTTTCCGCCTGTTCCACCGTCTCCAGGTGACTGGATACGCACACCGGAACAGAGCCGGCGCCGGCAAGCGCGAGATCGGCCACAGCCCGGGCAGCGGCAGCACAGCTGTCGCCACTGTGAACTACCTGCAGGCAGGCCCGTTTAATCCGTCCGGCGGCATAGGCCGCGGCAATGCCGCTGGCCGCCTCGGCTGCCGGCACTGCCGGCCAGGTAATCCGGGAGAGAAGATTGTCCTTAGCCTGGCTTTGCCGGGACTGAGAACAAAACCGGCAGTTATTGCCGCATTTTTCCCCCAGCATAATATAGCCGGTAGTAGGCGGGGCATCGGTTTTAACCGGCTTTTGTCCGATCAGGCCGGCGGTTCCCGCCGATAGCTTCCAGAAATTCATAGCGCACAACACTCCTGCTGTTTCACGATGGAAAGACCCAGTTCCTGCGCCAGTCTGACCGCGGCCGGTACAGGATTCACGATAGTATTCATGCCTACACGCACTGCCCACTCATCCGCCGCCTGACGATAGCGGCCGCCCGGACGCATACAGCCCAGGTGGAGCGGCGCAGCAGGAAACAGCTGACGGGCGGCCGCTAATACCCTGACCGCTGCTTCCAGATCGGGAGGGGAACAGTCGGCATAGCGAGTCCCTTTGGTAGGGGTGAAAATAATGAAAGTCAGGTTGTCAGCCCCCAGTTCCTGCAGTAACTCCAGCGCCCGGTACTCTCCCCGGATTTCGCCTCCGTGAAGTCCAATGCAAATATGGGGTATGACCTTGCAGCAGTTCCTGAGTTTCCGGTAGCATGCCACGTAATCAGCCACAGTACGGTTTAGTCCGAATACCTCATGGATGGTTTGGTCATCCCCGACAAAATCGAACGATACTTTATCAGCCAGTCTGGCGATAGCCGCGATATCCGGGTCATCCACCAGACCCACATGAAGATTGAACCGGCTGTCCCCCTTCATGGCCGCCAATTGGTCGGCATAGGCGGCTATGGGTACATTGCCTGCCTTGGTGCAGCCGCCGCTGATCAGACAGCTGGCCGCTGAAATGCCCCCTTGGCTGATGATATCCTCCAACGGCTTCATGCCCTTGAGATATACGCCGCCGCAATGGGCGCAGTTCAGTTCGCAGCCCTTGCCGGTGACGCTGATGGTCTGGGTTTCAGAGGGGTAGGCCAGGCAAAGGGACGGCGGAAAATGCTTCTGCCTGACCTTCCATCCTTTTGCCGCCAAATCTGCTAGGGTTTCCATCGAATAACCGGCTTTCTGGCGGCCGCAGCTTCATCCAGGCGGCCTACAACCGTGCTGTAGGGCGCGCCTTGTACCGTTCCCGGATCAGAAGCCGCTTCTCCGGCGATCTGCAGCATGGCCTTAATAAATCCGTCCAGGGTTTCCTTGCTCTCGGTCTCGGTGGGTTCGATCATCAGGGCTTCTTCGACAATCAGCGGGAAATAAATGGTAGGGGGATGATAGCCATAATCCAGCAGCCGTTTGGCTATATCCAGCGTCTTAACGCCGTAAGGTTTCTGCTTCTTCGAGGTCAGCACGCACTCATGCATGCAGTAACGGGAGAAAGGAGCGTCAAATCCCTGCTTCAGGCGGCTAAGACAATAATTTGCATTTAATACGGCGTCCTCACTGGCCTGGCGCAGCCCGTCCGGCCCCATGGCCCGTATGTAGGCGTAAGCCCGGACAATGACTCCGAAGTTGCCATGAAAGGAGTGGACCCTGCCGATGGACAAAGGACGGTCCTGATCCCAGTAATATCTGCCGTCGGCTAAGCCAACCAATGGCGCCGGCAAAAAAGGCGCCAAATCCTTTTTGACCCCTACCGGACCGGAGCCCGGACCGCCGCCGCCGTGAGGGGTGGCGAAGGTCTTGTGCAGATTGAAGTGCACCACGTCAAATCCCATGTCTCCCGGCCGGGAAAGGCCCATAATGGCGTTGGCGTTGGCCCCGTCGTAATAGAGCAGGCCGCCGGCAGCGTGGACAATGCGGGCGATCTCGCCGATATTGCTTTCAAACAACCCTAAGGTACTGGGGTTGGTCAGCATCAGAGCCGCTGTATCCGGTCCCACGGCAGCCTGCAGGGCGTCTAAATCCACTGAGCCGTCGGCATGAGACTTGATCTCCACCGTCTCCAGGCCGCAGACTGTGGCTGTGGCCGGGTTGGTGCCGTGAGCCGAATCCGGCACGATCACCTTGGTCCGTTGTTCGCCCCGATGGCGGTGATAGGCCCGGATGAGCTTCAAGCCGGTTAATTCTCCGTGAGCACCGGCTGCCGGCTGCATCGTTACGGCATCCATGCCGGCGATTTCCGCCAGATCCTGCTGCATCTCGTATAAGAGCCGCAGCGCCCCCTGGGCCCCAGCCTCATCCTGCAGGGGATGCAGCTGGGAAAAGCCGGAATAGCGGCAGGCGTCCTCGTTGATTTTGGGATTGTATTTCATGGTGCAGGAGCCCAGCGGATAAAAGCCGGAATCCACGCCAAAATTGCGCCGGGACAAAGCAGTATAATGCCGGATCAGTTCCGGCTGGCTGACTTCCGGCAAGACTGCCGGGGTTTTGCGCCGGTATTTTGCCGGTAAAGCCGCCGGGCTTGCCGCCGGCACATCAGAGGCCGGCAAATCCAGGGCTTGCCGGCCGGGCGCGCCCAGTTCAAAAATCAAAGTCTGGCTCGTTCTCATACCATCGCCTCCAGTGCAGCCGCCAGGCGGTCAATGTCCGCCCTGGTCCTTTTTTCCGTCACCGCAATCAGCATGCATCCGGCCAATTCCGGATAATAATGCTCCAGATCCAGGCCGCCGATGATCTTTTTCGCCAGCAGGGCCCGGTTGATCTCAGCCACAGGCTGATCACAATGAAGCACGAATTCATGGAAAAAGGGAGAGAAAAACTCCGTGCGCCATCCTTTGAGAGCAGTCAGCCGGCTGTAGGCGTAATGCGCCTTATTCAGGCAGAGTTCAGCGATCTGCCGGAACCCCCCTTTGCCGACAGAACTCAGGTATACTGCGGCGGTCAGAGCACAGAGAGCCTCATTGGAGCAAATGTTTGAAACGGCCTTTTCCCGGCGGATATGCTGCTCTCTGGCCTGGAGGGTCAGCACGAAGCCGCGGGTCCCTTCATGATCAGTGGTTTGACCTACAATGCGGCCGGGCATTTTCCGCAGCAGTTTTTCACTGGCGGCGAAAAAACCCAGATACGGACCGCCGAAAGAAGTTGACAGGCCCAAAGGCTGGCCTTCTCCTGCCACCAGGTCCGCGCCTAACAAGCCGGGAGCTTCCAGTACCCCCAGAGATATAGGATTCACTGCCGCTACCAATAGAGCCCCTTTGGCGTGGGCTATATCGGCAATGGCCTTCACATCCTCCAGGCAGCCGAAAAAGTTGGGCATCTGGATCAGGACCGCCGCCGTGGCGGAGCTGACCTGCTGTTCCAGCTTGGGCAGATCCGTAACCCCTTCAGCCCAGGCGGCCTCTTTGATCTGATACCCTTTGTCAATGCTATAAGTCCCCAGCAAGGTGCGGTAGTGAGGATGCACCGTCCCGGCCACGATCACCTCATTCCGGCCGACAGCGCCGCAGGCTGCCATGGCCGCTTCGGCCAGAGCCGTGCCGCCGTCATACATGGAGGCGTTGGCTGCTTCCATGCCGGTAATTTCGCAGATCATGCTCTGGTATTCCCATAAAGCCTGGAGATACCCCTGGGCGATTTCCGGCTGATACTGTGTATAGGCGGTGTAGAATTCCGAACGGCGGATCACATGGTCCACAACGCTGGGAATATAGTGGTCATAAGAGCCGGCCCCGAGAAAGCAGGCATAATCCTCCAGGCTGGCGTTGCTCTTTGCCATATCCTGCAGATGCCGGGCCAGTTCCGGCTCAGCCATGGCCGCCGGCAGGTCCAGGGACCGGGCCAATCTCAAATTGGGCGGTATGTCGGCAAAAAGTTCCTGGGCCGAGTGCACGCCGATCACACCCAGCATGGCCTGCCGGTCAGCTTCAGTGTGGGGCAGATAGCTCCTGATCATGATCAGTGCCCTCCTTCGGCGGTGAATTGCTCATAAGCGCCGCTGTCCAGCAGTCCCTCCAGTTCTCCCGGGTCAGACATTTCAATCACGGCGATCCAGGCGTCTTCATAGGGGGAAAGATTGACGGCTTCCGGCGTGTCGTTCAATTTCTCATTCACCGCCACCACCGTGCCGGAAACCGGCGCATAAATATCCGACACAGCCTTGACCGATTCCACCACCGAGAACGTCTCACCGGCCTTTACTGTTCTCCCCGTGTTCGGCAGCTCCACAAACACCACATCCCCCAGCTGACTCTGGGCGAAATCGGTAATGCCGATTGTGGCCCGCTTGCCCTCTACTTTGATCCACTCGTGCTCTTTGGAATATTTCAGCTCCTTGGGAAAATTCATTATGATTACCCCTTTCTTTTATAAAATGGTCTGGCTATGACTTCTGCGGCCGCGTTTTTGCCGCGAATTTCAATTTCCAGCTTCTGCCCCTGGCCGGCGAATTCGGTTTCCACCAGGGCCAAGCCCAGATTTTTATCCAGGGTGGGCGAATAAGAACCGCTGGTCACCTGTCCTGCCTGCCGCCCGGCTGCTATCACCGGGTACTCGGAACGGGCCACACCCCGGTCGGTCAGGACAAAACCAGCCAATTTCCGGGTTAGTCCCTGTTCCTTCTGGCGGAGCAAGACCTCCCGCCCGTTGAAGTCCCCTTTATCCAGCTTGACAAAATAGCCCAAACCTGCTTCCAGGGGCGAAATTTGCGGCGACAATTCATGGCCGTATAGAGGCAGACAGGCCTCCAATCTGAGAGTATCCCGGCAGCCAAGACCTGCCGGCAGCAAGCCCTGATTTTTACCGGCGGTCATGATCGCTTCCCATAGCGGCGCAGCATCCTCATTACGGCAATAGATCTCAAAACCGTCTTCGCCGGTATACCCGGTCCGCGACAGCATCACCTGCCTGCCGGCCACCTGGACTGACCGCATAAACCAGTAATAGCCGATCTTGTCCAGGGGCGCCTGGGTAATTTGGGATAAGATCGTCTGGGCCAGAGGTCCCTGCAAGGCTAACTGGGCGGTCTGAGAGGAAACATTGTCAACCGTCACATTAAAGCCGGCGGTGTTCCGTTTCAGCCAGTCATAGTCTTTTGCAATATTAGCAGCGTTGATTACCAGCAGGTACTCTTGCGCTCCGCAGCGATAGATTAAAAGATCGTCTACCGTCCCGCCGTCCGGATAACACATGGGGGTATACTGCACCTGATAATCCGCCAGCCGAGCCACATCATTGGTAACTGCCTTCTGCAGATAAGCCAGGGCATCCGGTCCATTAACCTTCACTTCCCCCATATGGGAAACATCAAACAGACCGGCCTTTTCCCGCACTGCCCGGTGTTCAGCGATGATGCCGCTATACTGCACCGGCAGCATCCAGCCGCCAAACTCGATAATCTTGCCGCCGTATTGGACATGGATATCATAAAGCGGCGTCTTTTGAGTCATACTCATCCCCTCCTCATATGTACTATGCGCCAAGGTAGAATAGAGCATAAAAAAACAGAGACAAAGAAGACTGATCTTCTTTGTCTCTGTCCTACGACCTGAAAGATTCGCTTAAAAGCTTCCTCTTCGGTGGCGTCTTATTCCAACATAAAACGCGCTCTCCAGAGTATAGTCCGGCCACGGTCCTTTTGCCTGAGAGTTTAACAAAGACTTACCCCTTCGGCGCCGCTTACGCGGTCTCTCCCCCAGCCATCATCCCTTTTATTTTGTTTTGATTCTATGCTGTCCCTTGATGATACTTTCGCTGTCAGTTTTTATTTTCCTATTAACATTGCAAAAAATAATAAATAATTTTTGCAATTCTTTTAATATTCCGCAGTATTGTTCCTATTCTCCTTCAGATACCTCTCTAGTCCCTCTAACCCATCTGATAAAAAAGGAAAAAAGCAGGCCAATAACTGAAACGATCAATACAAAGAAAAACACGTTTGGACTCCCGCAATCCAAGCTGCGGAGTTGGTTAAATCAGCAGAATTTACTGTAGATTTCAGATATTTTTCTCGACCTATGGACAAGAAGTATACAGCAAGGGCCGTGCCAATAGCACCTGCCACTTGCTGCAAGGTAGTCATAATTGCTGTTCCGTCAGGATATAACTGCCGGGGAAGTTGATTTAGTGCGTTCGTTTGTACAGGTGTCCCGACCATAGCTGTTCCTAACATTAAAAAGGAGTGTAGTGCAACAATCAAAGTAATCGTTGAACTTTGTGTTATCCCTGAAAATATCCACCCTACAGCAATAATAATGATAAAGCCGGGAATGACAAGCATTCTCGGGCCGATTCTATCAAACAGACGCCCCGTCAGCTGAGACATAACTCCATTGATCAGCCCGCCTGGAAGCATCATGATTCCCGCCAAAAACATTGATACTTCAAGACCGCCTTGCAGATAAAGCGGTAAAATAAGTACCGAAGCAAAAATAATCATCGCACAAAACATTACAAGAAGCACTCCAAGCGCAAACATTGGGTATTGAAATACCTGCAAATTGAGAACAGGCTGCTTCAGGGACAACTGGCGAAAACAAAAACCAATTAAAGCAACAATACCTACGGTTAAAGACAAGAACACGGACGGATTGCTCCACCCAGAGGTTTCACCAGCATTACTAAAACCAAATACTATTCCACCAAATCCGATAGTGGATAATACTATCGATAACAGATCTATGCGGGGTTTGGTAATAGTCGAAACGTTTTGCATATATCTAACCCCGCACACCAAAGAAATCATCAAAAAAGGTAGTGGAAACCAGAATATCCAGTGCCAATTAAAATTCTCAGTTAATAGCCCGGCTAAGGTCGGGCCAACTGCAGGGGCAGACAAGATAACCAAAGCAACGACCCCCATAGCAGTTCCTCTTTTCTCGGGAGGGAAAATAATCAAAATTGTGTTAAACATTAAGGGAAGTAGCAAGCCGGTTCCAATGGCTTGGAAAACGCGGGCAATCAACAAAAAAACAAAACTTGATGTAAGAGCCGCAATAAGAAAACCAATCATTGAAAAGCTGAGCGACGTGATGAATAATTGTCTAGTTGTAAACCACTTAATAAGAAATCCTGAAATCGGAACCAATGTGCCCAATATTAGCAAATAGCCTGTCGTGAGCCACTGAACCGTTGACGATGTAATATTAAAAATACTCATAAAATCACTGAGGGCGATATTTCAACGCTCATCTCGGCCGTGTCCAACAAATGCACAGCAGCGGAGTATCTCCCTGGCATGACGTGCTGCAGACCAAAGTCCGGCTGGCCAATGCGGAAAATGATCTGTTAACAGCGCAAAACGATTATGATTTAGCCGTCTACAGCCTGAATAAAACCATGGGCCTGCCCCTGCGCAGCGAAATTACCCTGACAGAACCGCTGGCCTATCAGAAACATGCCCTGACCCTGGACGACGTGATGGCTTACGGCTTGGCCCACCGTCCGGAAATAGCCCGGCAGCAGGCCAATATCAAGCAGGAAAAAGCACAGGTCAATATTGCCCGGAGCGGACAGCATCCCCAAATTACCCTGACCGGGACCATGGCCTGGGATGATGGCGACTTTGCCGGCACGGAGAACAGAGACTGGACCGCCATGCTGGTCACCCAATGGAACCTGTTTGATGCCGGCAATACCAAAGCCAAAATCAGGCAGGCCCAATCCGGCGAATTCGCTGCAAAAAAAAAGGCGCAGCAGATCCAGGACAACATTTCTCTGGAAATCAGCGACGCCTATTTGCGGTTGAAGGAAGCCGAGAAACGAATCAGCGCCAATCTGGTGGCCGTGGAAGAAGCCAGCCTGAATTTTGCCATTGCGCAAAAAGCCTATAGCGCCGGGGTGGGCACCAATCTGGATGTGATGGACGCCGAACTCGCCTTAAATCAGACAAAGACCAACTATACCAACGCCTTGTTTGACTATAACATCAGTAAGGCACGCCTCGACAAAGCAACCGGCAGCGAATAAATTCAGCAAGATGCTCCACTGGTAATATTCCAAGATTAACGATTGTCTATCTTATCCAGGGAGTGTAAATCATGCTCCTGCATTCTATGCCAAGCCACCTTTTCAAACTTTGTATCTGCTTGACCATAATTACAATACGGGTCAATGGAAATTCCCCCCCGAGGCAAAAATTTCCCCCAGACTTCGATATAACGAGGCTTCATTAGATGAATAAGGTCCTTCATGATGATATTAACTACATCTTCGTGAAAACAGCCATGATTGCGAAAGCTCAAAAGATATAGTTTCAGTGATTTACTTTCCACCATTTTAACATCTGGAATATAGCTTATATAAATCGTTGCAAAATCCGGCTGACCGGTTATCGGGCAAAGACTTGTAAACTCAGGGCAGTTAAATTTCACCCAATAGTCATTTTCCTGATGCCGATTGTTGAACGTTTCCAAAATTTCCGGATGATATGAATAGTTATAAGTAATATCGTGATTTCCTAAAAGAGTGATTCCGGTCAGATCTTTGTCATTGCTACTCATTGTTCATCTCCTCAACTTAAATTTTAGGATAAAAACTGTATTCTCCATACAAAACTCCCCATGGCGTCATGGCAGCCACCGCTATCCCGCCGCTTCGCCTGCCATTTTTCGCACGAGCACCCGGGCAACTCTCAGGTTGTCCGCTTCCTCAATCACGAAGGCATAGCCGTCATAATCCACCTGCTGGCCGACCCGGGGCGGCATCTCCACCCGGGACGCCATCCAGCCGCCAAACGTATCGACGTTCTCGGCCTCCAAATCCAGGCCGAACAGTTCGTTGACATCCTCTAGGAGCAAGCGCCCGTCTACCGAGTGGGCATCATCCTCGCGAAGCTCGACAGTCGGCCGCTCTTCGTCAAACTCATCCTGAATCTCGCCGACGATTTCTTCCAGAAGATCCTCGACCGTCACCAGGCCGGCCGTACCGCCGTATTCATCAATGACAATCGCAATTTGCGCCCGGTCTTTTTGCATCAGCTTCAGCAAATTGCTGATCGGCATCGTCTCCGGTACAGCCATGACATCCCGTACGATCTCCCGCAGGGCGGGAGTCTGGCCTTTCGCCAGCGCCGCCAATAAATCCTTGATGTGCACAAAGCCGATAATGCGGTCTTTATCCGGGTCACATACCGGATAGCGGGTAAGCTGCTCTTCTAAAGCCTTTTCCAGTGTGGCGGCAAAGGAATCCTCGACATAAAGGCAGATCATATCGGTCCGCGGAATCATGACTTCGTTGACATGCCGCTCGGCAAAATCAAAAATATTATCAACATAGGTGAGTTCCGTTTGATCAATATACCCCTGCTGATGGCTCTCTTCCATCAAAATGCGGATTTCTTCCTCGGTATGGGCGGCCTCATGTTCACCCGCCATTTGAATGCCCACCGTCCGCAAAATCCAGTTGGCCAGACTGTTTAACACCCAGATTGCCGGGAACATCAATTTATAAAACGCAATAAGCGGCACCGATGTCCAGATGGTTACACTGTCAGCCTTTTGAATGGCCAGCGACTTCGGCGCCAATTCGCCAAGAACAATATGCAGCGCCGTAATGATCGAAAAAGCAACGGCAAAGGCAATGGTGTGGATCATGGCTTCCGGTAAGCCGAGACTCGTCAGAGGCGGCTCGATCAGGCGGGCGATCGCCGGTTCGCCGATCCAGCCTAAACCCAGTGAGGCCAGGGTAATCCCAAGCTGGCAGGCCGATAGATAGGCGTCGAGATTATCGACCAGCCGTTTGGCGTATTTCGCCCGGGTGTTCCCCTCCTGCAGCAGCGTGTCAATCCGCGTACTGCGCACCTTGACCATGGCAAATTCAGCGGCAACAAAAAAACCGTTTAGCAGTACCAGAAACATGACCAGAAAGATATTCCATAGGACCAACGCTGTATCCAATAATGCCCGAACTCTCCCTAAACTGCCGGGAGAATCGGTTCACCTCCTTGAGTCTCGCAACCGGATTGTTTCAATATCAAATCTGCCCCTCGTCCCCACATATTATCCGTTTATCTC
>NZ_AFGF01000242.1 GCF_000219125.1 Acetonema longum DSM 6540 | reverse complement strand
CCAAGCTCGTTTTTGATACCTTCGATGCCGCTATTGCTGCCGTGCCCAAGGCTCACCCGCTGTTTCACAGCGACCGGGGCTACCAGTATACAAGCACTGTTTTTCATCAAAAACTTCGGCAAGCAGGCATGAAGCAGAGCATGTCCCGCGTGGCGCATTGTATTGATAACGGTCCAATGGAGGGTTTTTGGGGCATCCTGAAACGAGAACGCTACTACGGCTTCAAGTTCACCGACCGGACACAGCTCATGCAAATGATTACTGACTACATGGATTTCTACAACTACCACCGCCTCCAGCGACGCCTGGCTATCATGACGCCGGTGGAGTTCTATCATCATTTTACTTTGGCCGCATAAAGATTGCTGCCCCTCATTTCTGAAGGGCAGCAACGGTTAAAACTTTTTGTTTTTTCATTGTCCTCTTGACGGGTAGCATATC
>NZ_AFGF01000241.1 GCF_000219125.1 Acetonema longum DSM 6540 | reverse complement strand
CCGTTGCAGGCGCTTATTTTCGTTTATGCGGGGCATGGACCTTATCAATCAGTTCGTATGCTTTGATTTGCCGCTCTAGCTCCTCAATTTCAGAGACCGCGCCGCCGTCAATCTCTCTGAGCAGCACAAGTTTTACCGTTGCGCCGAGTATACCATAGTCAGCCGTCAGCGGGCCGAGGTCCAGAAGGGAAGATAGAGTTAGACGGCTCTGCTTTCCCACTGATAAGATTGAGCGGGTTGGCAGTCACATTGTCCATAGCATTGAAGAGGCAAAAAACGTATAAATCAGATTGCCGCTTCGCCTCACCATTAAAGCCGTTCGCTGATGACCACGTCAGCGCCGGTCTAATGCTGAACTGGATGCGAGAGTAAGCCTTTTGTTCCCAAAATTGCAGGAAAGCGGAAGATTTGACTTCGATGCGCCCGCCGCTCTCGCCAATACCCTCATAGAGCAGGTCGAAAGCCTCCCATTCTTTTCGCGATTCTGTTATATTGAGATTTAAAGCTTTGGCTACGATGAATTCGGCGAGTGCGCCGCGAAGTGCAATGTTTAAAAGGTCAGAGGCTTGCCACGCCCAGAAATCATTGAGTAAGTAATTTGTCGGCATACCGCCAAATGTGAAATGTTCATCGCCGGTTAATAGCGCCATGCTATCACCTCACTTTTTTACCAGTATACCATAGAGACTGTTACTGGGACTGATATTGTTACTAAAATGCAAGTAACGCCTGTTACCATGAAAGTAACTTGCATAACACCGTAGTAACACTAATGGCAACATCTGAATAACACTGAGTAACATTCGGTAACATGCTAAATTCATGGCATTGATTGCCATTTCGATTCTAACAATCTCCTTGCCGAAATGGAATAAGAAACGAGTTGAACACGCTGCACGCTATGCTGGACCAGGGTACTTCTTTTGGGATTTTGGTAAGGCGTTTGTCTTCTTCACACTCAGCATAGGCCGAGGCAATAAAAGAGCTAGGGCTGTTGAGACTATGAAAGAATACCTCATTAACGCCGGATATGATGTAGACATGTATTATCAGATATTAAAATACCACGCCATAACGAAATATAACCATAAGAAAAGGACTTCTCTCCGGAAGAATACCAAACTATCACCAGTGAAAATTTCCAGTCTAAAGGGCGTTTACGCCCTATTCCTTTGCACGATGACATTCCTATTTTTAAACCCATTGGAAGACCCTATTAAATAGGGTATAATGATATTGAAGCGGAAGAGCGAGGGATTTTTAAACAATTTATCGACCAGATCGAAAAGGCGTTAGGAGGCAAATGACTATGAGCAAAGCGTCAGAAAGTATTATGCAGGGGCTGCAAGAGGCCCTTGAGGAAGCGCAGGGAAAGCGCGAACTCCGCACCCATACCTATACTGTCGTGTCAGCTCAGATATATAAGGCAGATGAAATCAGGGCAATCCGGAATCGCCTCGGCATGTCGCAAGCGATTTTCGCAAGCTTTATGAGCGTGTCCAAAAAGACGGTTGAGGCGTGGGAAGCTGGACGGAACATGCCGGACGGACCGGCGCGGCGTATCCTGTCGATGGTCAAAGAGGACCCCAAACTACCGGAGCGGTATTATATCGTTGTGAAAAAGGAATGACCCCTAAGTATACCTTTTCTTCATACGGCCTCCCACAGTCCTTTGGACAATCCTCAGGACTGTCCCAATATAATCCGTTACAATTCCGCGAAAAACGATGATGAAAATCATGATTTCAACGAAGAGACATATCGTGCTGAAATCCAAAAATAACCAAAATGGAAAGACAACGTAAAAACCTGAAAAGCCTTATATTATATGAGAATATCGACAATGTGGGAGAAAATAAATGGTTGAGTGTCCACCGGACAATCCGTGGACTGTCACATAAAAAATCCGGTGTAACCATAACCATTACCATAACCATATATATAATAATATAATATATATACCCGGTCCAATGGACTGTCCACCGGACAATCCGGTGCGATGGAAAATAATAAGACGCCCCACCAGTTTGAAGGGACGTCTTTATTTGCTTAAAAAACCTCTTTGACGATCGCTCTGTATACCTCCATCAGCGATCGCTTTCCGTCCTTAAATTGAACTGCTACATAGTATACGCCTTTTGTTTGCGCGATCACGCCGGCAAGAAGGCCGATAGGTCCTTTGCTCCCATAAGAGACACCTCCCTATTTTCTTGTGAAGTCTACGTATATGATGCCTTTTTTGTGAATAACCTTTTCTCTGCACTTACGCTGACCCAGAGGACTTCTTGTTGTCGCTGAAATATTGCGCGATGGCCGCCTTTTCATCCAGCGTAAGGTAATCCTCAAGAATTCCCCAAATGAGCTTTTTATCTCTATCTGTGGATTTGGCGTAGCAAGCTGTGAGAATAGATGATTCTTTGATATCGTTTGATATTTGAATGACTGTTGTTGCTCCCAGGAGACAATCAACAGATACATCTAAAGCCTCTGCAATTTTAACAATCAATTTTGAATTTGGCTTATGAACCTTGTTTATGTATCGTGATATGGTTGCTTCTGTCGTATTTGTTGCATTTGCAAGCCATTTTTGGTTTACTCCACGAATGGTCATGATATTTTTTAGATTTTCAGAAAATGTAAACATAGCAACCTTCCGCTGAGCAACCAGATTTTTTAATGGAAACTTACCGTTTTGCTCTGCAAGTTTGATTTTACTATGGCGTAACCATGCACGGAATAGAACAAGATTGATAACTAAGACGGGGAAAACAGACTTTCCCTGCATGATTTCCCCAATTTTAATTAATGGGAATGATAAACCCCAGGTGCCGAGGACAGTCGGAAGCTTGCTCGGCAGCGGAGAGTTGACATAGTGGAAAATCTATTTGAAAAATCCATGAATCATGCTATTCTATAGACAGAGTGGAAGGGGTGGAGCGGATGACCAATGAAGAATTTCAAAAGCTGGTACTGGAGAAGCTGGACAAGATGGATAGTAGGCAAGAGGCTTTAGAAAACCAGGTAGCGGCCTTCCAGCAGTTCACCGTTGACCAGTTTAGTAAGCTAGATAAGAAAATTACCAAAACAAACCTTGTCATTGAAAACAAAATTCAGCCGGCAATCAAAGCACTGGCCGAGGGACAAACCCAGCAGCAGGGCCAGCTTGACCGGATAGAAGCGAAGGTAAGCGATCATGAGGAAATCATTTTTAAGAGGATAAAATAAGTCCAGCGCATATGGCTTTGAGGGGTAGGTTAATCCTACTCCTTTTTACATTATCGGGGAGGTAAGGGATTATGGCGAGACCGAGACGGGAAAACGGAGCAGGTACAGAACCAAAACAAGGCGCTAATGGCCGGTGGTGGCTAAAGGTGTCTTACCGGGACCCGGAAACTGACGACCTGGAACGAACAACCATACGCGGGGCAAGTCAGGGCGAGGTATTGAGTAAAAAGAAAGAGTTTTTAAGATCAATTGAAGCCGGCGTCAAGCCAAAAGCCAAGAAAATGACCTTGCAGGAATGGCTTGATACCTGGCTGGAAGTCAACAAAATAAGTTCTGTCTCTGGAAAATCCTACATAATCTATCAAACCATAATTGATAACCATATCAAGGACACAGCATTGGGGAAAAAGGACATAGACAAAGTAAAAAGGGTGGACATTCAGCGATTTATAAATGAAAAGGGTGAAACAGTAGCGCCTAGTTATATAGGCCAAATAAAGGCTGTACTGGCTGATGCCTTAAATGTTGCCGAATTAGACCATTTAATTCTGAGAAACCCATGCAAAAAGATCAAACTGCCGCAGGTCGAAAAAGAGGAGATTCATCCGCTCAATCAGGAGGAAGTTAAAAAGCTCTTGGATACTGGCGGGTCTGGCAGCGCCCTATACAATATCATCTTTTTCACACTGCATACAGGAGTAAGGCGCGGAGAAGTATGCGGTATTCGTTGGACTGATATTGACTTTAAAAATAAGCGAATAGAGATCAAGCAGCAGGCCAAGGTAGATAGGACACATGATAAAAAGCCCTATTTGGGTAAATTAAAGACAAAATCCTCGTACCGTACTATTCCCATAGGGAACAGGCTTATTGAAGTGCTGAAATGGCACCAGGCGCAACAGAATAGGTTAAAAAACGACTTAGGCGAGGCGTACAACGATTTAGACCTTGTTTTTTGTGAGCCAGATGGCAATATTACATATCCGAATACGTTAGATAGCAGATTTACCCGACTCATGGCTAAAACTCCTATTGAAAGACGAACCTTTCACCAACTACGGCATACCTTCGCTTCTGTGGCAATCAGCCAGGGATTAAACATAAAGGCTATATCGAAAATTTTAGGGCATGCAAAAACAAGTATCACTTTGGATGTTTATGGCCACCTTTTACCAGGCGATGCAGAGACTGTTACGCAGGCTGTTGCTGCCTATTATGGGGTATAGGCTGGGACAGTTTTTGAGACAGTTAGCTCTAAAAATGGTTAACTCTTAACGATCATAAATAGTTAAAGATGCAGCAAAACCAGGCATTGGAGAACACTATAAAAAATAATAAATAAACTAGTCGCATATATCCTTTGTCCTTCATATAATGTTAGGGAATAGGGGCGGGGGTGAAGGATGTGTTAAAGACTAGTGACTTAAAAATGAAAGAAGTCGTTAATACAATTGACGGCAGACGGTTGGGCACGATCACCGATATCGAAATTGATGTTGAAACAGGAAAGTTGACAGCGATTGTCGTCCCCGGATCCGGGAAGTTTCTGGGTCTTTTTGGCCGTAATGATGATATTGTGATTGGATGGGAAAAGATACAGAAAATCGGTTACGATGTAATTTTAGTAGAAACGGCAGCTGCCGGGGATATGGCGCGTCTCGAGAGGTAATTGAGAGAACGGATGGCTGACCGGTGCCTGCTGATTGCTGACTCATGGAAAGACCCGGGTGGGTCTTTTTTGTCGTGCTATTCGTTCAGGTAATGCCAATTCGAGTTTTTGGACATAAAATGCCGGCATTGACCATAACCATATAGCGGGGGGATTCGGATGCGTGTTTGGCTGGGGATAATTGTACTGGGCGGCGCTATCCTCGTTTCGATTTGGCTAAGAATACGATACTACCGGCATAACTTTGAATTGAATGAACATACCGTCAGACAGTCTCCATTATCAATGGCCTTGCAAGAGCTGGTTGGAACAGCCGGCGGAGTCTATTTATCCATTATTATGCTGATATCCTTTTTAAAAATTGATTTGCCCCAAACCTTGGAACTATTTGAAGTTTCTTTTGATCCTCTGGCACTTTTCGCTATTCTTTCGGCCGTGGTACAACCGCTCTGGAAACGATTTGTTTAAGCGATACGCAGTAATGAGGGAAGAAGAATTCCGTTCCGTTATGCGGATCAAAATATGTACAGAGGTGATAAGATGCGTTTGAGCGATTTAACGGGTAAAGAGGTCATCAATATTGAAGACGGAGCCAGGTTAGGCGTCATTGAGGATTGTGACCTTACATTTGACAGTCAAAGCGGTACAATTGAAACTATCGTCCTGCCTAACCGCGGGGGGTTATTTCATTTTTTCGGCGATTCCAAATCGCCTGTGATTCCCTGGCACTCCATTAAGCGGATCGGTGATGAAGTTATTATTGTAGATCTAAGCAATTCTTTTGAACGGATTTTTCGCCAGCGAGGACAGAATTCCCGATAGGTATACTTAGCCATATTTTCGGGTAGCCTACTACCGTAGCAAATTCTGCATAAAATAAGGAGGTACTGTGAATATGGCTACTCAACAGAATCCCAACAATTTGCAAGACAGTGCTGCTTCTCAACAAAACAGCGATGTATCCGCCTTGCAGACATCATCTCTTTCCAGTCAGGCGCAACCGACCTCTGCCGGCACGGTGAATTCCGCCGCCGGAGGTACTGGCCAAAAAGTGGTTATCGGCGTTTTCTCTTCGGTCCAGAATGCGGAGAAAGCGGTTTCCAATTTGCGGCAACAAGGATTTACCAACGAAGAAATCAATATCGTAACGAAAAAGGAAAAAACCCGGGAAGAACAGGGTACCACAGAATATGAAGACGATGATATCACTGACGGCACCCTGACCGGCGGCACCATCGGCGGCATTGGCGGCCTGCTTTTGGGCGCGGGGGCATTGGCAATCCCCGGGCTGGGGCCCGTTGTCGCTGCCGGTCCGATTGCGGCTGCTCTTAGCGGAGCCCTGATGGGCGGCGTTGCCGGCGGCCTGATTGACTGGGGCATCCCGGCTGAGGTAAGTGAACACTATGAAAATAGAGTCAAAGAAGGCGGCATACTGGCTGTGATCCGCACTTCCCCCTCCAATGTGGACAAAGCGGCCCTGGTTTTGCGGCAAAATGGCGCCCAGGAAGTGGAATCTCACAACAGCCGCTAAAATCGTTGACACTTTGGTAGCCAATGATATACAATAAACATACAATTAAATAAGAATATGCAGGTAGAGGTGCGGGCAACAAGAGTACTTTCAGGAAGAGTGGTGCTGATGATCTGAAAGGAAAGGGTTGACTGCCGAAGTGCGGCATGATACCGGATCGGTCGCACTGGTTTTGCATTAAACAGGTGCAAAACTGTCACCAAATTTTTTTGGTGGAGCGCTATCTCATCAGTTGTCATATAGGGAAGTACAACTTTGAATCTTCCTTGTTTGACTTGTCTGTGAAAACAGCCAGATGGGGATAGAAACTGGCTGTTTTTATTTTTTAAGGAGGTGTTAATTGTGATCAGAGTACTTGTGTGCGGCGCTTACGGTAAAATGGGGCGGGAAGTTCTGAAAGCGGTTCATCAGGATGAGCAGTTGAGTGTTGTGGGAGCAGTGGATATTCATTCCGGTTTTGCCGATGTAGGCAGTTTAATCGGGACAGAGAAGATAGGCGTCATTGTCGGCAATGATTTAGACACGGTCATTAAAGAAACTAAGCCCCAGGTTATGGTCGATTTTACGAATCCTGGTGCGGTATTAAATAATCTTAAGATCGCGATTCGCAATGGCGTATGTCCGGTGGTGGGAACAACCGGAATGAGTGCGGCCGATATCGCTGCGGTGGAATCTTTATGCCGCACTAGTGGTGTGAATGCCATCATCGCCCCCAATTTTTCCATCGGTGCCGTTTTAATGATGCGTCTGTCCCAGGAGGCAGCTAAAATATTGCCTCATGCTGAAATCATTGAAATGCATCATGACCAAAAATTGGATTCACCATCCGGTACTGCTTTACGCACGGCTGAATTAATTGAAAAGAGCCGGGGCTATTTAAAACAGGGGCACCCACAAGAAGTGGAAAAAATTCCCGGAAGCCGTGGGGGGGAACTTTCCGGTATGCGCATACATAGTATACGATTACCGGGCTATGTTGCCCATCAAGAGGTGATATTCGGCGGACTGGGGCAAACCCTCAGCATTCGTCATGATTCCATTTCCCGCGAATCCTTCATGCCCGGAGTAGTATTAGCCTGTAAGAAAGTGTTAACGGTCAACGGATGTGTTTACGGATTGGAAAACATTTTAGATTGAAGTGGATTAAAGATGGGAGTGGATCTGGTGAAAAAGTACAATGTTGCTATACTAGGCGCCACCGGCGTAGTGGGGCAGGAATTTTTAAAACTGATTGAAGAACGGAATTTTCCTTATGCTGAATTGAAACTTTTGGCGTCGGAGCGATCTGCCGGCAAGAAAATTGAATTCATGGGAAAAACATTTGTTGTGGAAGAAGCCGTACCTGACTCATTTAACGATGTTCATATTGCTTTATTTGCAGGAGGATCCGCCAGTAAGACCTTTGCGCCGGAAGCGGTCAAGCGTGGGGCAGTGGTTATTGACAACTCCAGCACCTTCCGGATGGATCCCAATGTCCCTTTGATTGTACCGGAAGTGAACCCTGAAGCCATCAGGAATCACCAAGGCATTATTGCTAATCCTAACTGTTCCACAATCATTATGGTGATGGCGTTGAAACCAATCCACGACCGGGCTAAAATAAAGCGTGTTGTTGTATCTACTTATCAGGCGGTTTCCGGTGCCGGCAAAGAAGCTATTGATGAATTGACCAACCAGGTAAAAAGCATTGGTGCAAACCGGCCTGTTACCGCTAAAATACTTCCCAGTGCAAGTTTGGAAAAACATTATCAGATTGCGTTCAACTTGATCCCGCAAATTGATAAATTCCTGGATAGCGGGTATACCAAAGAAGAAATAAAAATGGTGGACGAAACCCATAAGATCCTGAATGATGACAGCATCGGCATTACTGCAACCACAGTGCGGGTTCCGGTTTATCGCAGTCATTCCGAGTCGGTGAATATTGAATTAGAAAAAGATCTATCGATTGAGGAAACCAAGGCGTTGCTCGCAGAGTTTCCCGGCGTGGTGGTACAGGATGATCCGGTGCAAATGGAGTATCCCATGCCGCTTTTTGTCTCGGACCGGGACGAAGTATTTGTCGGGCGTATTCGCAAAGATTCTTCCGTGAAGTATGGCCTTAACATGTGGGTTGTGGGGGACCAGATTCGCAAGGGGGCTGCGTTAAATGCGCTCCAAATCGCCGAATATATGATTGATAACAATTTAGTTTGAGGTGTTTGCTATGCGTATTGTAGTGCAGAAATTTGGGGGAACTTCCGTGGCTACGGCTGAAGCCCGGGAAAAAGTTGTGGAGAAAATAGCAGCAGCGCAGGAGCAGGGATTTCAAACCGTTGTTGTCGTGTCGGCCATGGGGAGAAAGGGAGAACCATACGCAACCGACACCCTGATTGAATTAGCCCATTCTGTCTGTCCCGGAATTTCAGCGCGGGAAATGGATCAGATCATGTGCTGCGGCGAGATCATATCGGCGGTCATCATGGCCGGTACGCTGCAGGCTGCAGGGATTGACGCTCTTATGTTGACAGGTGGTCAGGCCGGCATTGTGACAGATCATAATTTTAATAACGCCCGCATACAAAAAGTAGAACCATCGCGGCTTCTCTATTTGTTGAAAACAGGGAAAACCCCTGTGGTTTGCGGGTTCCAGGGAACAACAACCGATGATGAGTTCACCACTTTGGGCCGAGGCGGAAGCGACACGACAGCTTCGGCACTGGGGGCAGCCCTTAACGCACAAATGGTGGAGATTTATACTGATGTGGATGGCATTATGACGGCTGACCCACGCATTGTCAACAATGCCAAAATTCTGGATATGATCAGTTACGGCGAAGTATGTCAGTTGGCCCAGCAAGGGGCAAAAGTGATTCATCCGAGGGCGGTGGAAATTGCCATGCAAAAAAATATACCGCTGATTGTTAAGTCTACTTTCTCCGATATGCCTGGCACCCTTATTACTAATCTCAGTAAAGAAGATACCGATGGCATATACGTGGCAGACCGGGTTGCTACCGGTGTTACCTATATGAATCATATCGCCCAGATTCGGGTGAGTTTAGGGGATAATGTTGCTTGCGACGCCGCTTTCAAGGTTTTCAAAGCCATGTCGGATCATAAAATCAGCGTAGATCTGATCAACGTTCTGCCCGATTGGGTTATGTTCACGATTCCTCAGGACCTGGCGGAAACGGCCACGAAAATCCTGGAGAAAAACGGCTTTCAGGTTGAAGCCGTCTTGAACTGCGCCAAGGTTTCTGTTGTGGGGGGCGGCATGCGGGAGGTTCCCGGCGTGATGGCCAGTTTTGTTGAAGCTCTGGCGCAACACCGCATCCCTATCATGCAAACCGTTGACTCCAATGCCTCGATCTCGGTGTTGGTCAAACAGAGTGATTTAGCTCAAGCGGTCACTGCTCTACATGAACAATTTGGGTTGGCATCTGTTTAGTCGCTTAGTGTACTTTTATGCGAGGTGAAGAAAAAATGAAAAATTTTGGAAGACTTCTCACGGCTATGGTCACTCCCTTTCATGAGGATTTTTCCGTGAATCATCAGGCAGCGGCCCGCCTGGCGCGGCATCTGGTGGCTAATGGCTCGGACGGTTTAGTAGTTGGCGGCAGCACCGGTGAGGCAGCTACTCTCACCGCGACAGAAAAATTAGAATTATTTTCCACAGTGCTGGATGCGGTAGGTGATAAAGCAACAGTAATTGCCGGCACCGGTTCTAATGATACCCAAACTTCGATTCTATTGACCCGGGAAGCGGAAAAACTGGGTGTCCACGGCGCCATGCTAGTAGGACCTTATTATAATAAGCCGCCTCAGGAAGGCATGTATCGTCATTTTCGTGCTATCGCAGAAGCGACGCAGCTGCCGGTTATTTTGTATAATGTACCGGGACGTACTGCCTCCAACATTATGCCGGAGACGATTGCCCGGCTGGCTGCCGTGGAAAATATCGTGGCCGTGAAAGAATCCAGCGGCAACTTGGATCAAATATCGGAGGTTGTCCGGATTACGCCCAAAGATTTTTTCGTGTATAGCGGCGATGACAGCCTGACGCTGCCGATTCTCTCCATTGGCGGTACGGGGATTATCAGTGTGGCGGCTCATGTTGTAGGTGTGCGGATGCAGGAGATGATTCAGGCATTTTTCAGTGGCAAACATGACCTGGCCAAGACAATTCATCTTGAATTGCTGCCATTCTTCAAAGTCATTTTTATTACCACCAACCCAATTCCAATCAAAACCTGCATGCAATTAACCGGCCATGAGGTAGGCCCTCTGAGACTGCCCTTGGTTGCAGCCACCTCTCAGGAAATAGAACAATTTAAAAATGCAATGAATAAGTTGGGAATCCATGCGTAATACTATGTGAGTAAGGGATAATTCTGTCCCGGTCTGATTGGACCGGGACTTTCTTCTGCCTGGGGTTTTTGATTGGGACAAAGGTTCCATTATTTCCAACCTTATGGTTATCTACTTGTTGCCTCAATCGAAATAGGATATAATTTTAGTGAATCAATATGAACGGTCGGATTTAGCTAATGTTGGTATTCATGGGCGGAAATATCATTATTGCTGGTGAAAGATTGTTCGGAATCTGGAGGTGTATCTTTTTTTGGCAAAAACTCCCCCTAAAATTCAAATCATTCCTTTAGGTGGACTGGGTGAAATCGGCAAGAATATGACGGTAATACGCTACGGTGACGATATTATCGTGATAGACTGTGGTTTAATGTTTCCGGAGGACGATATGCCGGGTATTGATTTAGTCATACCGGATATCACCTATTTATTGGAAAACCGTGATTTTGTCAGGGCCATCATTCTTACTCATGGGCACGAGGACCATATCGGGGCCCTTCCCTATGTATTGAAGCAATTAAATGTTCCGGTGTATGGGACACGTTTGACATTGGGAATCCTGGGCGGCAAACTGAAGGAGAATAATGTTGCTAAAGCCGACCTGATTCCGGTTCAACCCGGCGACAGGGTTCAACTGGGTGTTTTCCAGGTCGGATTTATTCGTGTGAATCATAGTATTCCTGATTCCGTGGCCATATCGGTAAAAACTCCCGTCGGAACGATTGTGCATACCGGCGACTTTAAATTTGACCAGACGCCTGTGGACGGAAAGGAAAAAGTGACTGATTTTCACAGACTGGCCGATCTTGGCGATCAAGGGGTTTTAGCTCTTTTGGCCGATAGCACAAACTCTGACCGGACAGGCTTTACCATCAGTGAACGAACGGTTGGAATGCATTTTGATGAAGTTTTTCATCACGCCAGAGACCGTATTATTATTGCTTCTTTCTCATCGAATGTGCACCGCATCCAGCAGGCGATAGATACGGCGCGAAAGTATAAGCGCAAGGTTGCCATTATCGGGCACAGCATGCAAAGCATTGTGAATATTGCATTGGAGTTAGGGTATTTAACGATTGAAGACGGTCTTTTAATCGATATTGACGCAATCGGCAAGTATCCTTCTGCCGCAGTAGTCATACTGACGACTGGCAGCCAAGGTGAGCCTATGGCTTCACTGACCCGGATGGCTATGTCTGATCACAAGAAGGTGGAGATTGTCCCCGGGGATACGGTTATCATTTCCGCCACTCCGATCCCCGGCAATGAGAAGATGGTATCCCGGACGATTGATTTTTTATTTCGGCAGGGCGCCGAAGTGGTGTATGACCGGGAATCCGGCATCCATGTTTCCGGGCATGCCAGCCAGGAAGAACTTAAGCTGATGCACAACCTGATTCGTCCCAAGTTCTTTATTCCGCTGCACGGCGAGTACCGCCACTTAAAAAAGCATGCTAAGCTGGCCCAGGATTTAGGAACGCCCAAAGAAAACATTTTTGTGGCAGAAAACGGACATGTTATCGAACTTAGCCGGGATAAAGGCGCTATTACCTCCAAAGTGACAGCTGGCCGTGTGCTGGTTGACGGTTTAGGAGTGGGCGATGTAGGCAATATCGTGTTGCGGGACCGGAAGCAACTTTCCCAGGACGGAATATTAGTCGTAGTACTAACGATCGATAAAAAGCGAGGATGTCTGGTAGCCGGGCCGGATATTGTATCCCGGGGCTTTGTCTATGTGAGGGAATCGGAACAGCTGATGGAAGAGGCCAAGGAAAAAGTAAATCAGGCACTGGAAAAATGCGAATTGAACAGCGGAACCGAATGGGCCATGATTAAAACTAGTGTCCGGGATATGTTAGGTAAATATCTTTACGAAAAGACCCGCCGTCGGCCTATGATTTTACCGATTATTATGGAAGTATAGCGCTTTTGCGCACAATCTAAAAAACTGGGGAATTTCCCCGGTTTTTTTTGTTAATAATAGAAATTAGAACGACTTGATCATCAGGCCAACGAGAATCAGATGCCATACTTTATTTAGGAGGGTATTCATGCCAGACATCATTAAACCTGTTTTACCTGATACCACGGAAAACCCGGATACGCCCCGCCACATTTCTCCGGAACCAAAACGCCGGCACAGAAAGTCTGAGACTGTGGACAACATCCGGGAAATGGGAAGTACTGAGATTCCAACGGTAAAAAGCAATGTTCATGTTATGACCATCATCGGACAGGTAGAAGGCCATATGGTACTTCCACCACAGAATAAAACGACGAAATACGAACATCTCATGCCGCAATTGGTTGCCATTGAGCAAAATCAGGAAATTGAGGGCTTATTAATGCTTCTGAACACTGTGGGCGGAGATGTGGAAGCAGGATTAGCCATTGCCGAAATGGTATCCAGTATGTCCAAGCCTTCCGTTTCTATTGTGCTGGGAGGAGGGCATAGTATCGGCGTGCCCATCGCGGTTTCAGCCACTCGTTCCTTTATTGTGGAAAGTGCCAGTATGACGATTCATCCAATCCGTTTAACCGGTCTGGTGATTGGAGCCCAAAGTTCATTCGATTATTTGGAGAAAATGCAGGAAAGGGTCAATAAATTTGTCATTAGTCATTCTCATGTGACCGAGGATAAATGGAGAGAACTCTTGTTTAAGACCGGAGAGCTGTCGCGGGATATCGGCACTTCAGTCGTCGGCAGAGACGCTGTAAAAATAGGCCTGGTGGATGAGGTAGGCGGAGTATCCCAAGCATTAAATAAACTCTATGAATTAATTAAGCTGCAAAAAGAAGCCTCGGTGTTAAAACAATGAGTGTATTGTGGACCGTAATGCCTATAGAAACGGTGGTTGCCTCTGCTGCTGACCCGGAGATTCCGGTTTTGGAAGAACTGGAGTATCAGGGCATCCGGCTGCAGGTCAGCAAAGTTTCCGCCGCTGAATATCAAGTCGTCCGAATCCTGACCACCAATCCCGAAGACTATCTGCGCTCTGACTTGCAGCCTGGCAGTATTTTGACATATAGGCCGTCTTTAGAGGTGCTCTCGTAATGAGAGTACTTTTAAATTCCGAACATCCCGGCTAATTGCGTAATAATGAAGGATTTCGCGGCAATATGTAGAACCATTTCTAAGAGGTGGTACATTTGCCAAAGTTCTTCTCAGAACTGTCAGATGAGATAAGATATGAGTTAATAGGGATAGCTCTGACGACAGTGGGTCTGTTGTCTTTGATAAGTTTATTTAGCCCTGATAACGGAACACTGGGAACCTATATTTCAAAAATGTTACAATATTCTCTGGGGATGGGAGCCCCGGTCTTCCCCGTCATGATCATTATTGTCGGTACCCGTTATATTTGGATGCGCTGTGGTATAAGCTATTCAGCGAGGTTTTGGGGTCTTTTCATGCTGTATTTGTGTCTTTTGGCCTTTATCCACATTGTCTGCATCCCTGTCGGCCAGGAGATACTGCCGGAAAGTTTAATTCCCGGCGGAGGTCTGATTGGCGGATTATTTTTGTTTGTGCTGCGCAAACTGGTCGGCAATCATGGTGCTTGGGTATTTTTGCTTTCTTTCTCGGTGTGCGGTATGCTATTAGCCACTATGTGGTCTCTGCGTGAAGGCATTGACACTGCCCGGGAAAAAACAGTGGATCATTGGTTTCTTGCCCGTAAGCAGACAGCCGCATCAGAACAATCTACGAGCGTGACCGATTGGGACAGGGAATCCTTTTTTGATCAAAATCGCCAGATAAGCAGGCAGCATCCGGAGGCACCCCTCTTGCTGCCTGCGGTAACTTCTGATCAGAGTCCTATTTTAACAACAGCGAAAGATACAGAGGAATTTCGTGCGATTGCATCGAATTTGGAGCAAGTTCATGTTTACACGATTCCACCGTTGAGTATTCTCACGAAAAATCAAAAACCCCGCTCCTTAAAAATGCAGAAGGAATTGGTGGATAACGCCAAATTGCTGGAGGAAACTCTGGCTAATTTCGGCGTAGGGGCCAGGATTATCAATACTTGTCAAGGGCCTACCATCACCCGCTATGAACTTGAACCAGCGCCAGGAGTTAAAGTGAGCAAAATTGTCAATTTGGCTGACGATATCGCCCTGAAACTGGCAGCATCCGGAGTTCGCATTGAAGCGCCCATTCCCGGCAAGGCAGCGGTGGGAATTGAAGTACCCAATAAAGAAGTATCCAGTGTCCCGTTGCGGGAGGTGTTGGAAAGCAGTGAGTTTCAACAGTCTGCTTCGCCTCTTACCGTAGCGCTGGGCAAAGATATTGCGGGAAAATCAATTGTGGCAGATCTCTCGAAGATGCCGCATTTATTGGTAGCCGGCTCTACCGGTTCCGGCAAAAGCGTATGCATTAATACGATCATCACCAGTTTGCTATTTAAGGCTCGACCCAATCAGGTAAAATTTATCCTAATTGATCCCAAAATGGTGGAGTTATCTAATTATAATGGTATTCCTCATCTCATGAGTGCGGTTGTCACCGATCCGCAAAAGGCTGCTACCACTCTGCGCTGGGCTGTGCAGGAGATGGAGCGCCGCTATAGTTTGTTCGCCGAAACCGGCGTGAGGGATATCCAGCGGTATAATGAAATGCATCAAGCTGAAGCCATTCCTTGGGTGGTCATTATCATCGACGAATTGGCCGATCTAATGATGGTGGCGCCTGTGGATGTTGAGGATGCGATTTGCCGTTTGGCGCAAAAGGCGAGAGCGGCAGGCCTGCACTTGGTGCTGGCGACCCAAAGACCTTCTGTTGATGTCATTACCGGGACGATAAAAGCCAATATTCCGTCCCGAATTGCTTTCGCCGTATCGTCCCAGGTCGACTCTCGCACGATATTGGACATGGGCGGAGCGGAAAAATTAGTGGGAAAAGGGGACATGTTGTTTAGCCCCATTGGCTCTAATAAGCCCATACGCATCCAGGGGGCATTTATATCCGATCAGGAAGTGGAAGCTTTAATCCATTATGTAAAAATGCAAGGAGAACCAAAATATCTGGAAGAAATTGCTTCTTTTTCACCGGAGGAAGAAAAAAAGCAGGAGTCAGCACCCCAGGATGAGATGCTGGAAGAAGCCGTTCGTGTGGTTATGGAAACAGGTCAGGCTTCAGTTTCCATGTTGCAGCGCAAGTTCAGGATCGGCTATACGCGGGCAGCACGTCTCATTGACGCCATGGAAGAAATGAAAATTGTCGGCCCCAATATTGGGAGTAAACCTCGCGAAATTTTGATGACCAGCGATCAGGTTTACGGCCGTTATTTTAAGAGCTAACAATAGATCAAGATATACTGCAATGATGTTGGTGAACAAAAGTGCCTAAAGTTATTTCACTGGAAGAGTGTGAAAAAATGTTTTCCCCGGATGTCCTCCCGCTATTTATCGACGTGCGCTCGCCATCGGAGTATCGGCACGGTGCCATCGTCGGCGCCGTTAACATCCCGCTGTTCTCCGATGAAGAGAGGGCACGGGTGGGGACCCTTTACAAAACAGTTGGCTCAGATGAAGCGAAGGATGTAGGGTTGGCTATCGCTTCCGGCAAATTATCGGATATCGTCAACCGGGTAAAAGAATTAAATTGCCGGGAACGTCCGATCGTGGTATATTGCTGGCGAGGCGGCATGCGCTCCAAATCCCTGGTAATGATTCTTGATTTGATGGGAATCCAGGCGTACCAACTGTCAGGAGGATATAAAGCATACCGCAATCAGATACTGAATAAACTGCAGAAATTTCCTCTCAAGCCTCGGATCGCTGTTTTGTGCGGCTCTACCGGGGTGGGAAAAACAACCTTATTGGCCAAACTTGCCGCAAGGGGCCAGGCCATGATTGATCTGGAGCAACTGGCAAATCACCGGGGATCGGCTTTTGGCCATTTGGGTCTGGGAAAGCCGGCTACAGCGCAAAATTTTGATGCTCATCTTTTAGGTCAGCTTCAAAGCATGAATACAGAGCCTTATATTGTGGTGGAGTGTGAGAGCAAGCGAATTGGAAATGTGTACTTGCCGGATTTTTTCCATCAGGCCATGCAGCAAGGAATCAGGATATTGGTCACGGCTAGTATCAAAACCCGGACACGTCGTCTGATGGATGAGTATATGGAAACTGGCCCGGACTTGACGGATGCGGTTTTTGCCAGCCTGGAAAGCTTGCGGAAACGGCTTGGTAATCATCTGACGAACACCCTGCGGGATAATTTCCTGCAAGGGCAGATTGCCGATATGGTTGAGCAATTGCTGCTTCACTATTATGATCCACTGTATGGATATGAAACGGCGGGTCTCACTGATTTTGACTATTGTGTTTGCGCTGAGAATTTGGATGAAGCTGCTGATCAGATTATTGCCTATATTAAACAAGGAGGTAACGCTAATGCCATCTTTGGGTGAAATGCTACGCGCCGAACGGGAAAAAAAGGGACTAACATTGAAGGATATTGAAAATGCCACGAACATTCGAGCATTATATTTAGAGGCCATTGAGCAAGGAAATTATTCTGTTTCTCCCGGTGAAGTCTTTTTGAAAGGATTTATACGCAATTATGCTAATTTCTTGGGCTTAAACGGGGCTGAATTCGTCGAACTGTATCGGCAAAGCCGCCAAACGCCGCCTGATCCTGAGCTGCAAGCCACCGGCACCGGCAGTGAAATGGTTACACCTGTTTCTGAGTCTTCTTCTGAGGATGCTATAAAAAAATGGCTGTTTATCGCTGCTTTTATCGTAATTGTTGGCGGAGGGACTACCTGGTGGCTCATGGGCGATTCAACCGGCGGCGAACAGCTGCCGGGACAGCCTGAGCCGCCGGTTCCGCCGCAAGTTCAAACTGCGCCTGTTGCGCCGGTACAGCCTTCCCAAGCAGCGACGCCGACAACGCCTCCGGCAGCGGTTCAACCTAAGCCGGCAGCTAAGCCGATTGTGGTTGTCGCCACGTTCAGCACCCGTTCTTGGACACGGGTAACCGCAGACGGAAAGCTGGTTTTTGAGGGAACGCCGCAACGGGGAGAGATTCTGACCTGGGAAGCACAAAAGGCCATGGAACTGCGCTTTGGTAATGCGGCTGCCGTGGAACTGACCTATAATGGACAATTTTTAGGTGTCCAAGGAAGAAATGGGCAGGTGGTGGTCAAAAACTTCACCGCCCGCTAAGGGACCGTTGAAAAAGGCTCATCTGCGTCGTTGCTCCTGCGGGCGGACTCGTTCGGAAAGCGTCTCTTTTCAGGTTCATAAGCAACAGATAGTTTTGTTGTGATTACGCCGAAAAGCGACCTGCTTTCCTCCTGATCTCACGATGCTCCGCATCTTTCTAGTATCGACGTACCCTGCCAAACGTACAGTCTCACGCCCGTCCTCGTCGCGCTATCAGAATTTGTGACTTTTCGGGAGAGAGGTAGTAGCGGATGTTTTCTCAAAAGCCGAAAAGTCACCTAAATTCTTCAGTATGACAACGCAGGCGTTGCTCTTACCTAGCATCTGAGCCTTTTTGAACGCTCCCAGATTCGAGGCTACAGATGAGGTTGTAACGGGTTTCTTGGGAGAGGGTATAGAAGCCATCGGTTGACACATACTTTGAGTGACAAGAAAGAGCCTGCTTTGCAGAGCCTTTTTCTGCCTAAATAATGCGAAAAAAGCCGGATTGGCTTTTTTCTTTTGGAGAGACAGTGGCATGGAAAACAGGTTTATACCCATCAGCCCGGAGGATATGAAACAGCGGGGATGGGATCAGCTGGATTTTTTGTTTATCAGCGGCGACGCCTATGTGGATCACCCCAGTTTTGGTCCGGCCATCATCTGCCGCTTACTAGAGAAACATGGCTATCGGGTGGGCATCATTGCCCAGCCGGATTGGCGCTCGACCCGCGAATTTTCCCGGCTGGGGAAACCGCGGCTGGGAGTGCTGATTTCCGCCGGCAATATGGATTCGCTGCTTAATAAGTTCACCGCTGCAAAGAAATACCGTAGTCAAGATTCCTACAGCCCCGGCGGCGCTGCCGGCCGGCGCCCAGACCGGACTAGCATTGTCTACAGCAATCGGGTACGGGAACTGTGGAAAAGCGTTCCCATTATCATTGGCGGTATTGAGGCTAGTTTAAGAAGATTTGCGCATTACGACTATTGGTCGGACTCTGTGCGCCGCTCCATTTTGGTGGACAGCCGGGCTGACCTTCTGGTGTACGGCATGGGAGAAAAACAGGTTCTTGATATCGCTTCCCAACTGTCCCAGGGAGTAAAGGCGGCTGATATAGTCTCTGTCCCTGGCACCTGCTATCTGGCTGATTCGCTGGAACATCTTTGGGATTATATCGAAATGCCTGGTTATGAAGCTGTAGCCGAGGATAAGCAAGAGTTTGCCCAGGCCTTTAGGTTGCAATATCTGGACCAGGATCCCATCCGTGGTAAAACTCTTGTGCAAAAACATCAGGATGTTTTCCTGATTCAAAATTCTCCTGCTTTGCCGCTTACCAGCGAGGAGATGGATGAAATATATGACCTTCCTTATCAAAGAACGTTTCACCCATCCTATGATGACATGGGCGGGGTGCCTGCCATCGAAGAGGTGAAATTCAGCATTGTCAGTCATCGCGGCTGCTATGGGGGTTGCTCCTTTTGCGCCATTGTATCGCATCAGGGGCGCATAATTCAAAGTAGAAGCCAGGAATCAATTTTACGTGAGGCCCGGATTTTAACCCAAATGCCGGATTTCAAAGGATATATTCACGATGTTGGCGGCCCTACCGCCAATTTTCGTCATCCATCCTGCGCTTCCCAAGGGGAGAGGGGAACCTGTAAAGAACGCCATTGCCTTTCTCCTTCTCCCTGCAGGCAACTGAATACAGATCATAGCGACTATCTGGAACTTTTACGGGCCTTGCGCCAAGTGCCGGGAGTTAAAAAGGTATTTGTACGCTCCGGCTTGCGCTATGACGCTATTTTAGCCGGTAATAATCGGGAATTTCTCGAGGAGTTGTGCCGGCATCATATCAGCGGGCAGCTCAAGGTAGCCCCTGAGCATGTATCGCCCCAGGTAATCCGGTTGATGGGAAAATCGGACAAACAAGTATACCTGCGATTTGCCTTTCTCTATAAAGAAATCAATGCAAGGCTCAATAAAAAGCAGTACTTGGTGCCCTATTTTATGTCCAGTCATCCGGGGGCTACCGTCAAAGATGCCATTGAACTGGCTGAATTCCTTCGGGACACCGGTTATCATCCGGAGCAGGTGCAGGATTTTATTCCCACACCCGGCAGCCTTTCCACCTGTATGTATTATACCGGTATTCACCCGCTTACCGGGGAAAAGGTCCATGTGGCTAAAAGTCTTACGGAAAAAAAACTGCAGCGTGCTCTCTTGCAATACCGGGATCCCCAAAATTATCAACTGGTGCATCAAGCTTTAACCCAGGCAAAACGTCAGGACCTGATTGGTTATGGCCCCAAATGCCTGATCCGGCCGCCGCGGGATGACAGGCGGGATCAGAATAAGGCCCCCAGACCTAAACAGCGGCGGCTTGCTGCGTCGCGAAATCAAAAGAACAAATTTGTCGGGAAGTAAAATATTGGAGGTTTTGTCTTGCGTGCAGGATTTATCAGTTTAGGATGCGCTAAGAATCTGGTGGACACGGAAATCATGCTGGGCTTGTTAGATAAAGCCGGAATAAATATTACCGATGACCCGGCGGAGGCTGAAATACTTATTGTAAATACCTGCAGTTTCATTGACTCGGCCAAGGAAGAGTCGATTTCGGTTATCTTACAGATGGCGGCGTATAAAAAAACCGGCCATTGCCGCTGTCTGATCGTTGCCGGCTGTCTGGGCCAGCGTTATCAGGGCGAGCTGCTGGACGAACTGCCGGAAGTAGACGCGATTTTAGGTACCGGTGCCTGGCATCGGGTGGTTGAAGCTATTGAAGTGGTTTTGCAAAAAAAGGAAAGGCTTCTTTTGACGGGGGAAGATCCAGCTATCTATGATGAAACTATGCCCCGCATTACTACTACGCCTTCCCATACGGCATATGTAAAAATTGCTGAGGGCTGCAGTAATTGCTGCTCCTTTTGCGTGATACCCATGGTTCGCGGCGCCTTTCGCAGCCGGACTGCGGCATCAGTGGTGAATGAAGTTAAACAGCTTGCGGCGCGGGGTGTAAAGGAAATTAACCTGATCGCCCAGGATACCACCAGCTATGGACGGGATTTATATGACGGACCTAAGCTCACCGGTCTGTTGAAAGAATTAGTCCGCATTGACGGCATCGCCTGGATCCGGATTTTGTATTGTTACCCTAAATATTTTACGGATGATCTGATTGACCTGATCGCCAAAGAACCCAAAATCTGTAAGTATATTGATCTGCCGCTGCAGCACATTGATGACTCGATACTGCAGGTCATGAACCGTCCGGACAACCAAAATGAAATTGAAGTCCTGCTGGCTAAGATCAGAAGCCGTATTCCCGGCGTGGCCGTCCGGACGTCTTTTATTGTCGGTTTTCCCGGTGAAACAGAACAACAATTTCAAAATCTGCGTAACTTTATCAGTGAGCAGCGGTTTGAGCATGTGGGCATCTTTACCTATTCGCAGGAAGAAGGGACGGTTGCCGCCGCCTTGGAGGATCAAATTGCAGACGAAACTAAACAGGAACGGTACCATGAATTAATGGCCATCCAATCCCAAATTTCCGAACAGATCAATCAGAGCATGGAAATGCAGATACTGGATGTTCTGATCGAAGGAGCCACCGAACAAGATCGGGTGATGATGGGCCGTTCTTACCGGGAAGCACCTGATGTTGACGGCCATATTTATATTGAAAGTGCTTCAGCGCTGCCTGCCGGTGAATTCGTCAAGGTAAGGATCGTGCAAGGTTTTGCATATGATTTATTGGGCGAAAAGTTATAGTCTGCTTGTAAAAATAGTAGCGACGGATTTTGTCCTACTATTTTTATATATGCAGGACAAAATCCGCAGATACTTTAGCAAGTTTCGTGCCGAAGGGAGGAAAACTTCCTTTTTATGCGAATTTCTTTATTTAGGAGGTTGACTGTATGATTGTCGAACTGATCAGTACCGGCACTGAGATACTTTTAGGCCAGATATTAAATAAGAATGCCCAATATTTAGCACAGCGGCTTAATGCATTAGGGTTTAGCGTGTTGTTCCAATCCACGGTAGGGGACAACCGGGAGCGCATGACCCAGGTAGTGAATACAGCATTGGGACGGGCTGGTTTGGTGATTACCACCGGAGGCCTGGGTCCCACCCAAGGAGACATTACCAAAGAGGTTTGCGCCTCGGTGCTTGGACTGCCGCTGGTTTTAGATTCCCACAGCGTCGAACGGATAGAAGCATTTTTTGCCCGCCGCAGCCTTTCCATGCCCCAGAGCAATTTAAGGCAGGCGATGATGCCCCAGGGCGCTTTTGTATTGGATAATGAACGGGGTACTGCGCCCGGAGTCATTATGGAACACATGGGAAAAATAATTATCGATTTGCCGGGCCCTCCCCATGAGATGGAATGGATGTTTGAAAATGGTGTGGTTCCTTATCTAAAGAACCGTTTTGGCGAGCAAGGAGCGATTCTCTCGAAGGTATTGCGTACCTTTGGCATCGGCGAATCGGCGCTGGAAGAAAAAATTATGGATCTGATTCGCCGGCAAACCAATCCTACCCTTGCTTTGTTGGCCAGGGACGGAGAGATTCACGTCCGGATTACTGCCAAAGCTTCATCTGACGTTCAGGCAAAGGAACTCATTGCCGGACTGGAGTCTCAAATACGCAGCAGAATTAATGAATTTATCTATGGCTGTGATGATGAAAATTTAGAAGTGGTTGTGGGCAATTTATTAACAGAAACGAATCAGACCCTCAGCCTGGCAGAATCTTGCACCGGTGGTCTGGTTACCAGCCGGCTTACGGATATTCCCGGCAGTTCCGGCTATATTGTTGGTTCTGTCGTGGCCTACAGCAATGAGGTGAAACAGGGGTTTCTGGATATTCCCGACTCGGTGCTGCGGGATTTTGGCGCTGTCAGTCCGGAAACTGCCCTTTATATGGCCAAGCAAATCCGCAGTAAGTTTGCCAGCCATATCGGCATTGGCATTACTGGGATTGCCGGTCCGGGCGGCGGTACCGAACAAAAGCCGGTAGGGTTGGTTTATATTGCGGTAGACGGATCCAAGGGACCGATAGTGCACCGAAATATATTCACCGGCAGCCGGATGAATATTAAACAACGCACCAGTCATGCAGCGTTAGACCATCTACGACGTTATGTACTCTAATTTTTAGGAGGAAAGTCTATGAAAGAACAAGGTTTATTTGGCGATATTGCTTTAAGCAAAAAAATTATAACAGCGATCACAGAAATGGGTTTTGAGGAGCCGTCTCCTATTCAAAGCAAAACCATCCCCACAGTGTTAGAAGGGCATGATGTGATCGGGCAGGCCCAGACCGGCACAGGGAAGACAGCTGCTTTTGGCATTCCCATTATCGAACGGCTCAATGACAGCAGGCATATTCAAGCGCTGGTTCTAACCCCTACCCGTGAGTTGGCCATACAGGTTTCCGAAGAGTTATCAAAAATCGGTAAATTTCGCAAATTGAAAGTCCTGCCAATCTATGGCGGGCAATCGATTGAACGCCAGATCCGGACATTAAAATACGGGGTTCAGGTAGTAATCGGCACCCCTGGAAGAATGCTGGATCACATCCGGCGCAACACGATTCATCTTGATACGGTAAAAACTGTGGTATTAGACGAAGCCGACGAAATGCTGGACATGGGGTTTATTGAGGATGTAGAAAGCATTCTGGATCAGGTACCCGCTGAGGGCCGGCAAACCCTCCTTTTTTCGGCTACCATGCCTTCGGCGATTCTGGCGTTGGCCAATAAATATATGAACAACCCGGTCACGGTCACCATCAGCAAAGAACAAATTACCGTTCCCCTGATTGACCAGAGCTATTATGAGACGCGCGACAAACTGGAAGGTCTTTGCCGTATTCTTGATATTGAAGAAACTGACCGCCTGATTATTTTTTGCCGTACCAAAAAGGGAGTCAATGATCTAGTTTCTTCATTGCAAGCCCGGGGATATATGGCCGACGGCCTGCATGGCGACCTGAGCCAGTCCCAGCGGGACAGAGTCATGAAAAAGTTCCGGGACGGACAGCTGGAGATATTAGTGGCCACCGATGTGGCAGCACGGGGTCTGGATATTGAACATGTGACCCATGTAGTCAACTTTGATATTCCCCAGGATCCTGAGTCCTATGTCCACAGGATTGGCCGGACCGGCCGGGCCGGCAAAAAAAGGACATGCCATTACCTTTATCGAACCTCGGGAATATCGCCAGCTGAAAATCATCGAAAAAGCGGTTAAAACCCGCATTGTTCGAAGAGCCTTGCCTACTTCCGCCGATATTCTGGAGCGGCAAAAAGAAGTTCTGAAAACTCGCCTGCTGCAGGTCCTAATGCAGGGCAATTTCGCCGATTATCATTCCATCGTAGCTGATCTCTCAGCGGAATATGATCCGATGGATGTAGCGGCTGCGGCATTAAAGTTTGCTCAGGAAGGATATAAGGAGAAAGCAGCGGAAGAAAAGAGCAGCTTTGAGAATACCGGTGCTGAGGAAGGCATGGTACGCCTATTTTTCAACGTGGGCAGGGCGCAAAATATCCGGCCTGAGGACATGGTCCGGACCATTGCCGAAGAAACCGGTATTCCGGGTAACACCATCGGTTTGATCAACATTTATGATAAATTTACTTTTGTTGAAGTGCCGGAAGATGTGGCGGAAAAGGTTCTGGCCGTTATGCACCGCAATACGATAAAGGGTTATAGAATTAACGTGGAACCGGCTAAAGGTCGAAATTAAAGAACGGCATCGCGAATGCAAGGATAGAAATAGAAGCTTGTGTTATGATGGCAGGATGGGAGGGGAAGAAATGGATAAAATCAAGGCTTTGGAAAGCGCCATGCGGCAAATTGAAAAAGACTTTGGCAAGGGATCCATTATGAAGCTGGGTGAAGCAGCTGCCAAAATGAACGTGGAAGTAATCCCTACAGGAGCTATTTCATTGGATGTTGCCCTAGGAGTAGGCGGCGTTCCCCGCGGCAGAGTAATCGAAATCTATGGACCGGAATCTTCCGGTAAAACCACCGTGGCCCTGCACGTGATCGCTGAAGCGCAAAAAAAGGGAGGCATTGCCGCTTTTATCGATGCTGAACATGCTCTGGATCCTGTTTATGCAAAAAAGCTGGGGGTAGACATTGATAACCTGCTGATTTCCCAGCCTGATCACGGGGAGCAAGCTCTGGAGATTGCCGATGCTTTAGTGCGTAGCGGGGCCATTGACGTTATCGTCGTAGATTCGGTAGCAGCCTTGGTTCCCAAGGCTGAAATTGAAGGGGAAATGGGGGATTCTCATGTAGGCCTTCAGGCCCGCTTAATGTCTCAAGCCCTGCGCAAACTTACCGGCATCATCAGTAAATCCCGCACTACCGCCATTTTTATCAACCAAATCCGGGAAAAAGTAGGTGTCATGTTTGGCAACCCGGAAACTACGACCGGCGGCCGCGCCCTTAAGTTTTACGCTTCCGTGCGTTTGGAGGTCCGCAGAACTGAAAGCATCAAAGTCGGCAATGATGCCGTCGGCAATCGGACCAAGGTGAAAGTGGTCAAAAATAAAATTGCACCGCCCTTTAAACAAGCGGAATTTGATATTATGTACGGCGAAGGAATTTCCCGCGAGGGATGCCTGGTGGATATAGCCACTGAATTAGAAGTGATTGATAAAAGCGGCGCCTGGTATTCCTATAATAATAATCGTTTGGGCCAGGGCCGGGAAAATGCCAAGGAGTATCTGAAAGCCAATAAAGCTGTCAGCGATGAAATCGAGAGAAGAATCAGAGAAACTTTGCTGCAAGGCAACAGTAATCTGAAGTTGACGGCAGCAACCGAAGCCGGTACGGAGGATCTGGCGGTTGAATGAGGCAGAGGTTCTGGCTTTGGCTATGCGGCTTCTCGGCCGGCGCGATTTAAGCGAGTATGAGCTTCGGCAAAAACTGCGTCTTAAAGCTTTGCCGTCTCAAGTAGACCGGACAGTTTCCTATTTGTTGGAACGGCACTACTTATCAGATGAATTATTATGCCGCCGGTTGATTGAGAAGCATTGCATTCAGGGTGACCTGGGTTCCCTGGGAATTCGCAACAAGCTGCGCAAGCGAGGAATTTCCGATCCGATCATTAGAGAGCAAATGAGTCAAATTGATTTTAGCGAGGAAGACATCTGGGCAAAAGATCTGCTGACAAAGCGCCGCTTGCTGGATGATCTTCCCAAGGCAGCGCGCTTTTTATATTCCAGAGGTTTCTCCCGCCCTGTCATCAACCGAGTTATTTCTCCTTTAATGACAGAATGAGTCGAATAAGCCGGGTAGAAAGCAAGGTTAGCTTGACACTCCTTTGAAAAACATTTACAATGAAATCAATCCATATGTAATGTTATACTACCGACTTGCCGACAACTGTAGGGGAGCATTATAAAGTGCTAAAGCCGAGTTGATACTCGGCTTTACCCGTAATTAAACCTAAAAAGAAGGAGGTGTAAATTATCTTATTTGAAATAATTATTATTGCAATCATTATTGGAGCAATTGGATTTGGTGCAGGCTATCTGACGCGAAGAAATATTGCGGAAGCTAAAATTGCTTTGGCGGAGAATGCCGCTAAAAAAATTTTGGAAGAGGCGGAACGATTCGGCGAGGCGAAAAAGAAAGAATCTCTCCTGGAAGCCAAGGAAGAAATTCATCGTCTAAGAAGTGAGTTAGACCGTGAAGTAAAAGAACGTCGTGCCGAATTGCAGCGTCTTGAACGCCGTCTAGTACAGAAGGAAGAAAATCTGGACCGCAAAATTGATTCCCTGGAAAAAAAGGAAGAGACGCTTGGCCGAAAAGAGGCTGAGTTGGATAAGAGTCAAGAGAAAATTAACGAGTTGTATACTAAACAACTCGCTGAACTTGAACGATTATCAGGTTTGACTTCTGAGCAGGCTAGACAGTTGCTGCTGGCAAATGTAGAAGAGGAAATCAAGCATGAAACGGCGATTTTGATTAAAGATCTCGAACAACAAGCCAGAGAAGAAGCCGATAAAAAGGCGCGAGAAATTATTTCTCTGGCCATTCAACGATGTGCTGCCGACCATGTCGCGGAAACTACCGTGTCGGTTGTGGCGCTGCCGAATGATGAAATGAAGGGACGTATTATTGGGCGTGAAGGTCGCAATATTCGCACCTTAGAGACTTTAACCGGCATTGATTTGATCATTGATGACACGCCCGAAGCCGTCATACTATCCGGATTTGATCCGGTACGGCGGGAAGTGGCGAGAATTGCCCTGGAGAAGCTGATTACCGATGGCCGGATCCATCCTGCTCGTATCGAAGAAATGGTGGAAAAGGCACAAAAAGAAGTCGATCAGAAGATCAAAGAGGCGGGAGAACAGGCTACTTTCGAAACCGGTGTTCACGGACTGCATCCCGAGTTGATTAAACTGCTGGGACGGCTTAAATATCGTACCAGTTATGGTCAAAATGTTTTGAAACACTCAATTGAAGTTGCTCATCTGGCTGGCGTTATGGCTGCCGAATTAGGCGTGGACGTAATGCTGGCGAAACGTTCCGGATTATTGCATGATATTGGCAAAGCGGTTGATCATGAGGTAGAAGGACCTCACGTTACTATTGGAGCCGACTTGGCAAAAAAATACCGTGAATCTGCGGAAGTAATTAACGCAATCGGTGCCCACCACGGGGACGAGGAAGCGAAAACCGTTCAAGCTGTTTTGGTGGCTGCTGCCGATGCTGTTTCCGCCGCCCGTCCCGGCGCTCGCCGGGAAAGCCTGGAAACCTACTTGAAAAGACTGACACGGTTAGAGAATATTGCAGAGTCGTTTGAGGGTGTAGAAAAATCCTATGCAATTCAGGCCGGACGCGAAATCCGCATTATTGTAAAACCTGATAAGGTAGATGACGTATCGTCCGTTCGTATAGCACGCGATATCGTTAAAAAGATTGAAAGTGAACTGGAGTATCCTGGTCAAATAAAGGTTACTGTCATTCGGGAAACTCGAGCGGTTGATTACGCGAAATAAAAAATGGCCTTAGGGCCGTTTTTTATTTCGCGTTGTGTTTTATGCAGGATTTTAGCGAATCGTTAGAGAAACAAAAAGATATGCATTCTTTATTGTCTTATTTTTTGTTCCTAATTTTTTTGCTTGGATGGTGAACTATATGCCCCAATATCAGCAGGGAGATGAACGGATTTCTGACGGAGTCAATTTACTGATTTCAATTCTTGTACGCTATCCGGAAGTTGGGACGATACGATTTGATCCGCTTTCACATTCTTTAAAGTTTACATTTATGTTTTCCGGCATCCCTTCGGAATGTAAAATTGCTACATTGCAAAATCGGCTTTTAGACAGCATTCATACTTATCATTTGTTAAACGGCGAAAAGGCCAATAGCATTGTTCGTGTTCACATCAGTACTTACGAGCAAGTGACTATCTTAACTGTGATCCGGGATGTCTACACTTTTACCAAAGGGGAAATTGCGTTACTGATTGCACTCTTGCGGGAGCAATTAAAAGACCGCTTGATTACCGATCAAAATGAGTTTCTGCTGGAAGAAGATTTGCTTGTTCAGGAAGAACTGATTGAAAACATGCTGGAAAATGTAAAAAAAGATTATGCTGAGCATAGCTTGATCGGCATCAGAGAAGATGGCCGAGTATTGGTTTTTAATAAATAGATGAATGTTTAAAAATTTTTGTTGATTTATTCTTAATACTTTGAATCTTTTTTTCTCTCAACAGAAGCGTATTTACCAGAAAACAACTCATGTTGCAAAACCTTTTGCCGCATCATATATTTTGTTTAATTAGAGGAGGGCACTGATAATATGGACGTCTTGAAAGTATCAGCAAAGTCTAATCCTAATTCTGTTGCAGGGGCTCTGGCCGGAGTCTTGAGGGAACGGGGCTGCGCTGAAATGCAAGCCATCGGAGCCGGCGCACTCAACCAGGCAGTAAAAGCGGTCGCGATTGCGCGAGGCTTTGTGGCTCCCCATGGAGTCGATCTTATTTGCATCCCTGCCTTTACAGATATCATGATTGATGGTGAAGAGCGAACCGCCATCAAATTAATCGTCGAACCGAGGTAGATCCAAGAGGACCTCAAAACCTGTTCTGACGGACAGGTTTTACTATTTTTTATTCGTAGTTTAGTTAGTAATGATTCATTTCAGATATAATATAGATAAATGGTTGAAAAGGGGGATGACAAATGATACTAGAGGTCATTACCGATGCCGTACCCGGCGTCATATGCGATGCTCAGCTCATTGGCATTGACAAGGACGGGAGGGCAAGCAACACTGTAGACGGCACATTACAGGCTTATTTTGATGCCATACGGCAGCAAAACCCGGATTGCGGCAATTATGGCGAAATTACCAGCCTATATATCGCAGATCATCCGATTCAACGCATCGTATTGGTCGGCCTGGGCAGCATCAAGGATTTGACACAGGATAAAATAAGGACTTTGATGGGCTCTGCGGTTAGAAGCATCAATCGGCATCGAGCCGCTGCCCTTCTTTTGGATGTTGGCCACTATATGATTCCTGGTGCCCAGGTTTCTGATATAGCTCAAGCCATAGTGGAAGGTGCCCTGCTAGGAACCTATGAATTTAAATGCTATAAAACCGATAGCAAGCCAAGCAAGTTTCTGGACAAAGTGTTCCTGCAGTGCGAATCCCATTGCCAGTCTGATGTGGAATGGGGCCTCAAACAGGGCAGGATCGTAGCGGATTCCGTCAACTTTTGCCGCGATTTGGTCAATCATCCTTCCCATTATCTAACACCAAGCCGAATGGTGGATTATGCGGCTTTGGTGGAAGAATCCACTGGCTTAGAATTAACTGTATTAGACCAGGAGGCCATGCGGCAGAAAAAAATGAACGCCTTACTGGCAGTGGCCAAAGGCAGTGAAGAACCGCCCCGGCTTATTGTGTTTAAGTATAAGGGGAATCCGGATTCCCAGGAGATGCTGGCGTTCGTCGGCAAAGGAGTCACCTTTGACAGTGGCGGCATTTCATTAAAACCCAGTGAAGGCATGGGAGATATGAAAGACGATATGGCCGGCGCTGCGGCTGTCATGGCCGCTATGAAAGCTATTGGCCAGCTAAAGCCGCGGGTCAATATCCTAGCGGTGCTTCCCTGCGTCGAGAATATGCCCTCCGGTCGAGCTCTGAAACCGGGTGACGTAGTGACATCTATGAGTGGCAAGACCATTGAAATTATTACAACTGATGCCGAAGGCCGGCTGATCCTGGCCGATGCGATTACCTACGCCATTCGGGCAGGAGCTACCCGAATTGTGGATATCGCCACACTGACCGGCGCCTGTGTAGTGGCGCTAGGAAAATCGGTATCCGGGGTCATTACCAACGATTCGGATTGGTGCAAGCAACTTCTAGCAGCAGCTCAGTATTCCGGGGAAAAAATGTGGGAACTGCCTGGGTTTGACGATTATACCGAACAAATTAAAAGTGATATTGCTGACATGAAGAATTCGGGAGGAAGATGGGCCGGTGCGATCACTGCCGGTAAGTTTATTGAAAAATTCGTCGAAAAGCGGCCTTGGGTCCACATCGATATCGCCGGCACGGTTACAGTTGATAAGGATGCCGGGTATAATGTGAAGGGTGCTACCGGGATTGGGGTGCGTACTTTCATTAGGCTGGTGTTGGATAGTTCCTATGTCAATTGAAAAAGCCGATTTACACATTCATACCACAGCTTCGGATGGCTTATATACGCCGCAAGAAATTATTGATAGTGCCTTACAGGCCGGTTTATCACATATTTCTATTACAGATCACGATACACTGGACGGACTGTTATCCTTGAACGCCGATTCCCATGTACAAAAGCTCAAAGTCATCCCTGGCATTGAGTTCAGCACGGATCTTCCTGCTCATGAAGTACATATTTTAGGATATTATATCGATATACGCAGCAAGCCGCTGCGGCAGCAATTAGATGTTCTGACTGAAGACCGCCGGCTACGGGTCAACAAAATCCTAGAAAAATTGGCCCTGCTGGGGTATCCCATCTCTCAGGAACAGGTGCTGAGAACAGCCATGGGGGCGACCTCGGTTGGCCGCCCCCATGTGGCTAAAGTGTTAGTGGAGAGAGGCTACTTTTCATCGGTAGCAGAAGTTTTTTCACAGATATTAAGCGCTGGAAAGCCGGCTTATGTTCCTCATTTTAAATTAACACCGGAGCAGGTAATCCGCTTAATTATTCAAGCAAAGGGCGTGCCAGTGCTGGCTCACCCGGGTCTCATCGGCAATGATGCTTTAGTGTCGGCCATCATTCAAAAGGGAATTCGCGGGCTAGAGGTTTATCATCCTATGCATAGTAAAGGAGAAATAGCAAAATACTTAAGTTTAGCCAGGCAACACAATCTATTGGTGACCGGTGGTTCTGATTTTCATGGCATACCCGCGCGCTATCCTGCATCTTTAGGTCAATTTTATATTCCGGCTGATGTGGTATATCAATTACAAACTTACAGGGAATAGAACATATAAATGTAATTTGGGCATGAAGTTTTTTTATTACTGAACAACACCTGTAAAGGTATTTATTTTTTTTATATAGAATATCAATGTATGATTGGTATATGCCAAAGCCGAGAACGTATAATGATCTCTGGCGCACAGGAGGCTGTCATGGAAGTCATTGCCCTAACAGGGCCCAGTGGAACGGGGAAGAGCCATCGCGCTTTAATTGTCGCCCATGAATATAATGCCGACGCAATTATTGACGATGGCTTATTTATAAAGGACAGTAAAATTATTGCCGGTTACTCAGCCAAAAAAGAGCCCAGCAAAATTAAAGCCGTAAAACGAGCCATTTTTATGGATGAAGAACATGCAAGTTCCGTGCGTGCCGCAGTAAAGGAAACCAACCCGGAACGCATCCTCATTCTTGGAACGTCCGTCAATATGGTGGAAAAAATTGTAGAAATTCTTCAGCTGCCGCCTTTAACAAAGATCATCCGCATTCAGGACATTGCAACCCCGGCCGAAATCGTGCGGGCCAGGGAAAGCAGAATTAAAGAAGGCAAGCACATCATTCCCGTTCCAACTATAGAGTTAAAACCGCATTTTTCCGGTTATTTGATTGACCCTTTGCAAATATTTTTTAAAAAACCCCAGGCCAAGTATCGTAAACTTGGTGAAAAGTCTATTGTGCGACCGACGTTCAGCTATTATGGCAAACTTTTGATTTCTGATGCTGCTCTTGCTGTTATTGTAGATTATGTGGCTACAAGCGACCCGTCCATAACCCGTACGAGTCAAGTGATCATTAGAAATTCCAATGATCGGGAAAAAGGAATTTCCATATCCCTTGAAGTAACAATAAAATATGGCGCTTCGATTTGGAACGTTGTACATCAGGCGCAACACCGCATAAAAGATATGGTGGAGTATATGACGGGTATGATGATTAGAGAAGTAAATATTGAAGTGAAACGATTGAGCATCGAATAAAATAGATAGGGGAGGAAGTCTGTTGGATAAGCCGGAAGATAATATCATCCTGTTTTCTGGATATGCTAAATTGCCAACCGGTATTACAGCTAGTGAAATGTATAAGGTAATCGGTGTGGTTGTATTAATTGACGTGGAGAAGGAAATCATTACAGAAGCCGATTGTACTTTAGCGACTAAACTGGCTAACCGGCATATTTCTTCAGCACTGATCGGCTGCACTATGAAAGATGGTCCGGACCCACTAGTCCGTTTGGTTGACCAAATTTACCAAGGAAGCGCCAAAAAGGCAATTATTACGGCATTGCGGATTATTTACGATAAATATCGCAGCTATAAAGATGGTATGACCCCCAGCGCGCTGGATTAAACAATTGCCATGAAACAAGGGTGATGAGGATTCGCACCCTTGTTTTTTCGTATGGTCCGGATAGCTTGGCAGGGTTTGGTTGTTTAAACTGAATTTGTAGGTTATAATAATTCAAAGGAGATGAAGCACTGAATGGAGCAAATCAAGCCGCCGCATAAATATATTATTCTTTCCTATGGTTGCCAGGGCAATATCTCTGATTCCGAGCAGATGGCTGCAAAGTTACTCCAGGCAGGGTACGAACAGGTCTACCAGTTGGAAAACGCAGATCTTATCATTTTAAATACCTGTTGCGTCCGGGAAAGTGCGGAACAAAAAATTTACGGCAAAATTGGAGAACTCAAAAAGCTGAAGCAGTTAAACCCGGATTTAATAATCGGCATAACCGGATGTCTGGCGCAAAAAGACAAGGAAAACCTCTTTCGCAAAGCACCGCACATTGATTTTGTAACCGGTACCTTTGTGGTGCATCAAATCTTAGCTCATATTCAACAGGTGCTGGAAACCCGGGAAAGGGTACTGGCGGTACAGGAATTGACAGACGACTTCAACCATGTTATTCCTGTTGCGGCGGATGGGCAGGTTTCGGCTTGGGTTCCTATCATGTACGGATGCAATAATTTCTGCACATATTGCATTGTCCCCTATGTAAGGGGCAGAGAGCGCAGCCGGGCCCAAAATGATATTATCAGGGACATTCAGGTCTTGGTGCAAAAAGGAGTCAAAGAGGTTACTCTGTTAGGACAAAACGTAAATTCCTACGGTAAAGATCGACAGGATGATATAGATTTCGCCGATTTATTAAACAGCACTGACGAAATAGAGGGAATCGAGAGGATCCGGTATATGACTTCTCATCCCAGGGACATGAACGCTGAAGTCATTGAAGCTATACGCTCCGGCAAAAAGCTGTGCGAGCATTTTCATCTGCCCATCCAGTCAGGCAGCGATACCATTCTGAAAGAGATGAATCGAGGGTATACCACTGATTATTACCGTAGACTCATCGACGAGGTGCGGCAAAAACTCCCCCATGCCAGTGTCACTACCGATATTATCGTAGGTTTTCCCGGTGAAACAGCCGGGTTATTTGAAGAAACTCTTGATTTTATTAATGAAATGCGCTTTGATGCAGCCTATACCTTTGTTTATTCGCCCCGGTCCGGCACACCTGCGGCCCAAATGCCGAATCAGGTCCCCCTGGCAGAAAGAAAAGAACGGCTGCAGCAGTTGATGAATCTGCAAAATCAAATCAGTCTGGCCATTAACGAAACCTTTACAGGCAAAAACCTGGAGGTTTTAGTCGAAGGACCCAGTAAGAACGATGCGGCTTATTGGACAGGCCGCACCAGAACCAATAAAATCGTGATCTGGAAGAAAGGCGATCAGGAAGAGCCGGGACAGCTTCTGAACGTGAAAATAGACAAGGCTCAGACCTGGCTGTTAAAAGGCCAACTTTGCATTTGAGGAGCCGTGCAAAATTCATGTACGGCATCGAATCTGGGCCTTTTTCAACGGCCCCGTAAGGAGAGAGAGGCAATGACGACCGTATACACTCCCATGCTGGAGCAATATCGGGATATTAAACGACAGCATCAAGAAGAGATTCTTTTCTTTCGTCTAGGGGATTTCTATGAAATGTTTTTTACTGATGCTGAACTCGCCTCGCGGGAATTGGAAATTACCCTGACTTCCCGTGATGGCGGACCGGGGACACGGATTCCCATGTGCGGTGTACCCTATCACGCGGCAGAAAACTATATTGCAAAACTGATCAATAAGGGATATAAAGTTGCTATCTGCGAACAGGTGGAAGACCCTAAACAGGCTCAGGGCATTGTACGGCGTGAAGTGATAAAGATTATTACGCCGGGAACAGTATTGTCCGATGCGTTGCTGCAAGCTAAAACCAATAATTATTTGGTTGCCCTCCATGAAGAGGATCAATCTGTCTGCCTGGCTGCTGTTGATATATCCACCGGTGAATGCCAGTGGACCGCTTTTTCCGGTGTTAACAGGATCGCTTCTACCTGTGACCATTTGTTTACCCTCATGCCGGCAGAGATTCTGTTTGCCGGCGTTTTTAGCGAAGCGGTCCAGATCAGAAATTTTGCCGCGAATCGTATCCCCGGCTGCATGGATTCGACGATCAAACTGGAAGATTCCGAGTTGTTGCGGCAATTGCCGCAACAACACTTTGTCCCGGAGGAATTGCCGGAGGACCAGGGGGCTCTTACCTGTATCAGCTATTTGTTATATTATCTGCACCAGACTGTTAAAAGTGATCTGTCTCATATCAATAAGCTGACACAGTTTATTTTCGGAGAGCATTTGGTGCTGGACGCCATTGCGCTCCGAAATCTGGAAGTGACCAGGAATCTGCGGGACGGGGGAAAAAAGGACACGCTGCTGGCAGTGATCGATTTCACCAAAACAGCCATGGGGGGGCGCCTCCTTAAGAAATGGCTGGAATCTCCCCTGAAAAAAATTTCTGAAATACGGAACCGGCAGGAAGCGGTGGCGGAATTGATCGGCAAACCTTCCCTGCGGACGATTTTACAGGACAATTTGCATCAGATCTATGATTTTGAACGGATTCTTACCCGCATTGAAGTAGGGTCGGCCAACGCCAAGGATCTGGTTGCCCTAAAACAATCCTTGGGAGTATTGCCGGATGTAAAAAAAAGCCTGCAACAGGTGTCTTGCTATAACCTGCATTCCTTGGCGGATACCATGGCTGCCCACACAGATATTACGAACTTGATTCACAGTGCCATAGTGGATGATCCGCCTTTTTCCGTGCGGGAAGGCGGGATGATTAAGCCGGGTTATAATCTGGATCTGGATGAATTACGCGAAATCAGTCATAATAGTAAAAAAATGATACAGGAACTGGAAACGGCAGAACGGGAAAGAACCGGCATAAAATCACTTAAAATCGGCTTTAACAAAGTTTTTGGCTATTATATCGAGGTTACTCATACGAATACGGCCAACGTGCCGGATCACTACACCCGGAAACAGACCTTAGCCAACGCTGAACGCTACATCACGCCGGCATTAAAGGAATTTGAAATCAAGATCCTGGGCTCCCAGGAAAAAATCGTAGCCCTGGAATATCAAATTTTTTGCGATATCCGGGATACTATTAAGAAATATTTACGCCAGATTCAAGAGACAGCTCGCAAGATTGCCGAGCTTGATGTTTATCTCAGCCTGAGTGAAGCTGCGGTGCGTCATAATTATATAAGACCTTCCCTGAACAACAACCGGAACATTCTCATTAAAGAGGGTCGTCATCCGGTTGTGGAGGAGATCCTGACCGGGGAACGGTTTGTACCTAATGACACCGGCCTGAACCATAAAACCTGCGAAACCATGGTGATTACTGGTCCCAATATGGCCGGCAAGTCCACCTATATGCGGCAGGTTGCCTTGCTGGTACTGCTGGCCCAAACCGGCAGTTTTATCCCGGCAAAGGAGGCTTCCATCTCGCCGGTGGACCGTATTTTTACCCGGGTAGGGGCCAATGATGATCTGGCTCAGGGACAGAGCACCTTCATGGTGGAAATGGCGGAAGTGGCTAATATCCTGAAAAACGCCACAGCGGACAGCCTGATTCTACTTGATGAGGTGGGGCGGGGAACCAGTACCTTTGACGGCATGAGCATTGCCCGCGCTGTCATTGAGTATATTCAAGAATCCGTACATGCTAAGACCTTGTTTTCTACCCACTATCACGAACTGGTAGAATTAGAAAAAATGTATCCTACCGTGCAAAATTTCTCTGTCGCGGTAAAAGAGCGGGGAAATGATATCATTTTTCTGCACCGGATAAAAGGCGGCGGCACGGATAGAAGCTATGGAATTCATGTGGCCCGGCTGGCCGGATTACCGAAAAAACTGCTGGAACGGGCCCAAGATCTGCTGAATGAGTTGGAAAGCAGCCAGATGATGGCGGCGGCTACTGTGGAGCAGACTTTCCCGCCAAAAACCGTCGAGGGTCCTGTGCCCATATCCTTATTTGCCAATACGCTTTCAGCCGAAATCCTGGCAGTCGATATTAACAGTCTTACACCCATTGAGGCTTTGAATATCATATACCGGCTGCAAAATCAGGCCAAACAGGAGGCGGGGCTTTTATGATCACGCCGGTCATCAAAATCCTGGAAGATGAGCTGATCAATCAAATTGCCGCCGGAGAAGTGGTGGAAAGACCATCCTCAGTCATCAAGGAACTGGTGGAAAACTCGATTGACGCCCAGGCCAAGGCTGTGGAAATTGAAATTCGTGAGGGTGGCATTCAATTGATCCGGGTCACCGATGACGGTTGCGGCATGAGTGAGCCGGACGCCCGACTGGCAGTTATCCGGCATGCCACCAGCAAACTGCATAACGTAGAAGACCTTTTTCGCCTGGTTTCTTTAGGCTTTCGTGGTGAAGCGCTTCCCAGCATTGCGGCGGTATCCAGGTTTTCCCTGACCACCAGACGCCCTGAGGATGACCTGGGGACACTACTTGAGATCGAAGGCGGGATTCTGTCTGCGGTCAGAGAAACCGGCACTTCTGTCGGTACAACCATTATGGTGCAAGACCTGTTCTTTAATACTCCGGCCCGACGGAAGTTTTTAAAAACTCCACAAGGCGAAAGCTCTCATATCTATAACATGCTTGTCAAACTGGCATTGTCACAGCCCCATATTGCCATTAAACTCATTAACAACAACCGGCTGGTGCTGATGACGCCGGGTACGTCGGACTTGCCGGAAACTATTGGCGCTGTTTACGGCGGTCAGGTGGTTAAGGACTTGCTGCCGGTCAGCTATGAGCAAAACGGAATCTGCGCCTGGGGCTATGTATCTAAGCCCAGCTTGATTAAAAGCAGCCGCCAATGGCAAACGTTTATCGTCAACTCCCGGGTTATCGGCAACCGCATGCTGGCCAAAGCCGTGGATAATGCCTATCATTCCATGCTGCCTCATAATGGCTATCCCTTTGTTCTTTTAAACATTACCTTACCGCCTGATCAGGTGGATGTGAATATTCACCCGCAAAAAAGCGAAATTAAATTTCGTGACGAAAGTTCGGCCTTTCGCTCGGTCTATCAGGCAATTGCCGAGGCCTTGCGGACCAAAACAGAAACTCATGAAGAGGACACATCCCAGCGGCAGTTTGCTCCACTGGCGCCTTTTTCCCCAGTCTTTGCCGCCACCGCTTCTGGCGGCAGGGAGATCTTGCGTCCTGTACCGTCCCAGCCTCTGTTTCATGAACGCCTGGAAAACTTTGCTCCTCCAACATCCTGTTCCCAATGGCAAGAACCGGCTCCTCTGACTGAACCGGCAACCGTTGCCTATAACAGTTTATTGGAGGCAATTTGCCAGATCGAAAGCTGCTACATTGTAGCGCGGGGACCGGAAGGCCTGTATTTAATGGACCAGCATGCCGCCCATGAAAGGATCCTGTTTGATCGTTTATCCAGACAGGCCGGTAACGTTCCCACCCAACAATTGCTGGTACCCTGCGTGCTGGAATTTGACCGGCAGGAAAGTCTTGCCTTGACTGAATCCCTGGATTGCCTGAAAGATTTAGGCTTTACCCTGGAACAAATCGGCCCTCAATTGTTTCGGCTGACCGAGATGCCGGTTGATTTCAAAGAATCGGACATCGACGGATTGCTGCGAGAAATACTAAAGTCGACGGAAACTATGCGTAACCCCGCACCCCATGAACTACGGCAGACGTACTACCAGATTGCGGCCTGCAGAGCCGCCGTCAAAGCCGGCGATGCGCTGAATATCCGGCAGATGCAGGCTTTACTGGACGCACTGATGAATACTGATTTGCCCTATACCTGTCCCCACGGCAGGCCGACTATCCTGCATTTTGGTAAAAATGAACTGGAACGAATGTTCAAACGCTCTTAGACAGGCACAGGAGACCTATATGACAGAAATAGGATGTATGAATTTAATTGTTACAACTGCATTTGATCCGTCGCCGCAAATGGAGATCGCCGCCCAGGATGCGGCGCAAATTCTAGAGGCGCCCTTGATTCAAAGAAAACGAATTTCATTGGCAAAAATAAGACATGATTACGCTCTTCATAACATATTAGTGATAACAAGGGACGGACCGCTGATTCATACACCGAATGGAGAATTTTTTTTTCATGTAAGTATGGGCGAATTGCGTATAAAAAACCTGGCAGATGGTAAACATGACCATATGGTTGCTGCAATGCAGCTGAGATCAGGCATGTCAGTATTGGACTGCACTGCCGGATTGGCCACAGATGCCCTGGTGGCCAGCTATGTCACAGGTGAAACCGGAGCGGTAACTGGGTTAGAGTCATCTCCCATTATTGCTTTTATGATTGGCTGGGGACTGCAAAATTTTTGCCATCCCAGTGAGCAGATTACTCAGGCCGCGCGCCGGGTCCGCCTCAAAAATGCCGATTATGCCGAATTTTTGGCAACAATGCCGAACCGTTGTTTCGACATTGTTTATTTTGATCCCATGTTTCGCCACCCCAATTACAGGAGTTCGCAATTAAATCCCATGCGTGATCTTGCCGATAACAGAAGCATCGACCCGCAAGTACTCCGTGAAGCCTGCCGGATTGCCCGCCAGAGAGTTGTGGTTAAAGAAGGCAGCGGCAGTAAAGAATTCCAACGCTTAGGCATTACGGATATCATCGGCGGAAAATACAGCAGGATCGCATTTGGCGTTATTGAACTGGGGGGTTGATTCTGGACCGCTTAATCGTTGTTATTGGGCCCACGGCAGTCGGCAAGACTCGTTTGGGAATTGACCTGGCTCAGCTACTGCAGACACAAATTATCTCCGGCGATTCCATGCTGATTTATCGCGGCATGGATGTGGGCACTGCCAAACCGGACCTAAAAGAACGGCAGGGCATCACCCATCATATGATTGATATTTTGGAGCCGACGGAAGATTTCAGTGTCGCTCAGTTTCAATCTATGGCCGGCGAAATCATTCATAGCATCAATCAGCAGGGCATGATTCCGATACTGGTAGGAGGCACCGGTCTATATGTAAAGGCTTTGCTCGAAGGCTTCACCTTCAACCAAGCTGTCGGCGACCATGAGTTAAGAAGCCGCCTGGCCAAACTGGCGGAAACCCAAGGCAATCAATATCTGCATGACCTATTATCAGAGGTGGACCCTTATACGGCTCAACGGCTGCACCCCAATGACCTTCGCCGGGTCACCCGTGCTCTTGAGGTGCATTATACCGCCGGAGAGCAACTGTCGGAACAAAAACAAGCGACCGGCAACAAGCATCTCTTTGACTGTATGGTCATTGGTCTAAGCTTGAGGCGAGACGTTTTATATGATAAAATTAACCGACGCGTTGACTTGATGTTGCAAAACGGATTAGTAGAAGAGGTATTCAATCTGCTGGCACGGGGAGTACCGCCCGGGGCTCAGTCGCTGCAGGCTATCGGTTATAAGGAGATTGTCGCCTATTTGGCAGGCCAGACGGATTTGCCCACCGCCATCGGGCAAATTAAGCAATCTACCAGGCATTTTGCCAAGCGGCAAATGACATGGTTTCGAAAAATGCCGTATATAGAATGGTTCTCTTTGGATCAACATGATTATGCTGTGATGTTGACGCGTATTCATAAACGTATTCTGGAAAAATTTCCGGTCGGTTAAAATAAAATTCTAGTATGTGAACATGGAGGTATTATTCATGACAACCAAAGTAATTAATCTCCAGGATAGTTTTTTAAATCAGGTCCGAAAGGAAAATATCCCTGTCGTTATTTATTTAGTCAATGGGTTTCAATTACGGGGCGCGGTAAAAGGCTTTGATAATTTTACCGTTATCATTGAAAATGAGGGGAAACAACAATTGGTGTATAAACATGCCATATCCACCATTACTCCTTTCCGTCCTTTAGCAGGAGGATATGAGAAGCGGGAGGATAAACCGGAGAATAAGTAACATGGCGCATAATGTATAGTACAGATTCTTAAGGACCCCGGGTTGCTTTGGCCCAGGGTCCTTTTGTCACCAAAATGATTTTGATACGTATAATAGTATCACCGATATCCGGGGGGATGTGACAACAGGTGATGTATCTGTATCCTCAAGATGTTTTTAGCGCCATGAAGAATGGTGAAATATCAGCCGCTCAAGCCTGCAAGACTCTTAGAGACCTGGAGGGCAGGCGTAAATCAAGTCCCCGCCAGGACAGCCGCACAGCAGATACTCCACAGCACCGGAATGAACGGATGTTGGCCGAACTGGACGCCTTAATCGGCTTGAAAGAAGTAAAAAAGCTGGTACGGGAGATTTATGCCTTTGTTGAAATCCAAAAGCGCCGGCAAAAGGAGAATCTTGTTGCTGAGCCCTTAGTGCTGCATATGATTTTCAAGGGCAATCCGGGAACCGGAAAGACAACGGTGGCCCGGATTATCGGCAAAATATTCCGGGAAATCGGCGTACTGCCGAAAGGGCACCTGATTGAAATCGAAAGGGCAGATCTTGTCGGCGAATACATTGGCCATACGGCGCAGAAAACCAGGGAACAGATAAAAAAAAGCCTGCGGCGGTATTCTTTTCATTGACGAAGCCTATTCTTTGGCCCGAGGCGGAGAAAAAGATTTCGGCAAGGAAGCTATCGACTGTTTGGTTAAGGGCATTGAGGAACGACGCAATGACTTGATTCTGATCCTGGCTGGTTATCAAAAAGAAATGGAGAATTTCCTGCAAACGAATCCGGGCCTGCGCTCCAGATTCCCTATTCATATAGAATTTCCCGACTATAGCCAGCAAGAGCTGATACAAATTGCGGAACAGATGTGCCAAGCCCGTCAGTACAGGCTGGCTGCTCAGGCCAGACTACTCTTGGCGAGCATTGTTTCGGCAGCGGAAAACGGGCACGGCGACACCCGTGGCAATGCCCGGACTATTCGCAATACCATTGAAAAAGCTATCAGAAGACAGGCGGTGCGTCTGATAGCCCAAAAAAGCATTACCCGAGAAGAACTCATGTTAATAGAACCTGAAGATCTGTCGGAGGGGAAATCATGAAGCAAATCATTTTGATTGGCCGCCCCAACTCGGGTAAGACATTGTTTGCCATTCATTTCGCCGAATATTTGGGGGTTCATAATATCAGGATTGTTTTTAGAGCCCATAACGGTATCGTCACTTCCCGCCGCTTTACACCCGAGGAAGCAAAACGAGAATTGTGTGGACCGGATTTACATAAAACCAAACATCTCCAATCTGTCACTCTGAATATGCCCATAGGCAGAACCAATATTGATTTCTTGCTAAATGACACCTGCGGCATAGCGGAAGAAATCCATCCGGACAAAACCATTCGACGCGGCATGGCGCAAACTTTGAATCTAATGCGTCAGGCCGACTATATTTTTCATATGATTGACGCATCGCAACCTGCTGCCTGCCATGCTGACGGTAAGTCAAACAAGAACACGAATATAGACTCTGAAATATATTATTACGGCATAGTTCGCAGTGCTTATAGTATTCTAGTCAATAAAATCGATATAGTAGACGACAGTCAATGCCTCAAACAGGTCCAGTCCCGCTATCCTCAGGCTGCGATCATTCCCGTTTCCGCATTGCATGGGACAGGATTTCGAGAGGTGAAGGCTTGTGTGGGACATAATATTTAATACGTGTGACTGTTCATAATGTCAAATTTGGGATATAATTTGTTCACGGCTATAAACTTTAAAGGCGATTCATTGCAGCAGCGGAGCGTGAAACCATGTCACAAAACAAAATCATATCCGGTGAATTAGACGGTATCCGGCAAAATGTAATTCAGGAATTGCAAAGGATCTATGATATGCAAGTTCCTGCAAACCAGCCTGTATCTCAGGAAGTCGCAGCAAAAGCGGCCCAGCTTTCCGCGCAGATACGGCGGGAAGTTGTTCTGTATATTAACCGAAGGGGGAAAGTGACCCACATCGCTATCGGCGATATTCAATCCGCCACCCTGCCGGAAATTGATTTGCGCCGCAGCAATACCAAACTGAATGGCTTCCGGTGTATTCATACTCATCCCGGCGGCGACAGCCGGTTAAGCCGGTTGGATATCAGCAGCCTGAAACAACTTCGGTTCGATCTGATAGCAGCTTTAGGCGTGGAAGCGGATGGCGGGATCTCCAGCGTCAGTATGGGCTTTATCAGTAACTTAGCCTCTTCGCCGGGAGACACAGTGGTGCAAAGTATCGAACTGATGGGCTTTAACGAATTTGCGGACTTAAATGTAACGGACTTCATTGCCTTTTTAGAACGGCAATTTTCCGTAACCCAGATGCATGATGTTGCCCAGCGGAAGGAACGGGTCCTATTAGCCGGACTGGAAACTAAAGGCAGCGAATGGGACATCGCCGATTCATTGGCGGAACTGGTCCAATTGGCAGAGACTGCCGGCGGTTGTGTGGTCGGACAGGTAAGCCAAGTCAGGGAAAAACCTGACGCCGCTTTTTTCCTTGGCAAGGGCAAAGTGGATGAGATCCAGCACCTGATTCAAGAAACGGAAGCGGATGTTTTAGTATTGGATGATGAGCTGACGCCCGCCCAGCAGAGAAATTTGGAGCAGTATCTGAAAATTAAAGTAATAGACCGGACAGCGCTGATTCTTGATATATTCGCCCAGCGGGCCCGTTCCTACGAAGGCAAGCTGCAGGTAGAACTGGCCCAGCTTCGCTACAATCTGCCGCGGCTATCCGGACAGGGATTGGTTTTGTCCCGGCTGGGCGGCGGCATCGGTACCCGTGGGCCGGGAGAAACTAAGCTGGAAATGGACAAGCGCAGGATCCGGTCACGAATCCACGATGTAGAAAAAGAAATTGAAACTGTTAAAGCCAATCGCGCTTTACAACGCATACGCCGGAAAAAATCCAGCATACCCAGCGTGGTGCTGATCGGTTACACTAATGCCGGTAAATCCACTTTGTTAAATAGCTTAAGTGAGGCCGGTGTGCTGGCTGAGGATAAGTTGTTCGCCACCCTGGACCCAACCACCCGGAACGTAAAATTGAGCAATGGACAGGAAATCCTTCTGACCGATACAGTCGGATTTATTCAGAAACTGCCGCATCATCTGGTAGCGGCCTTTCGGGCGACACTGGAAGAGGTGAAGCAGGCCGACCTTCTGCTGCATGTGCTGGATATCAGCCATCCTCGGTTTCGCGCCCAAAGTGACGCGGTCTTTCATGTGCTGCGGGAGCTGGAGTCGGATAGCAAAGACATCATCACTGTTTGCAATAAAGTGGACAGACTAGAATCGGGTGATGCTTTGCGGGAGAAACTGCTCAAACAGGAACATGCCGTGGCGATTTCGGCTCTGACCGGTGAAGGAAGCGACGATCTGTTTGCTGCTATTGAACAGGTCCTCAATCAACGGACCCAGATTATAGAGATGCTGATTCCTTATGAGGCAAGCGGCCTGGTATCGAACTTATACGGCTTTGCCGTTGTACAGTCGGTAGACTATCAGGAAAGCGGCATCAGGGTAAAAGTCTCGGTTTCGTCGGAATACATCAAGCGATATCATCAGTTTATTGTGGGGGAAGAAGAAAACAATGATTCAATTTCCGGATACGATTCTCCAGGCTAAAAATACTGCCTTGGAACAAGTAAAAGAACAATTTCTCTTAGTCGATAGCATTGCCTTGAATAATACGTCCAAAGTCCTGTCCGCTTTTCAGCATCACCGGGTTTCTCCCTATCATTTTGGCGGGACTACAGGCTACGGTTATGATGATGCTGGCAGAGATACCCTTGATGCTATCTGGTCGGAAATCTGCCAGACAGAAAAGGCAATTTTCCGACCTCAATTTGTTTCGGGGACTCATGCCCTTGCTACGGTTTTGTTGGGAATACTCCGGACAGGGGACGAGCTGCTGGCAATTACCGGTTCGCCTTACGATACGCTGCAAACAGTAATCGGGTATCCCCAGTCAACCAGAGGGTCCTTAATCGACCGGGGCATCTGCTACGACGAAATTGCCTTACAGGACGGAAAACCTGATTTGCCCCGCATTGCCGCCGCCATCCGCCCTACCACTAAAATGGCTATGATCCAGCGGTCCAGGGGCTACAGTATGCGCAGCGCCCTGACCATTGAGCAAATTAAACAGCTCTGTGCTACGGTTAAAAGCATCAACCCCGCTTGTATCTGTTTTGTCGATAATTGCTACGGCGAATTTGTAGCTGAATCGGAACCAACCCAGGCAGGCGCCGATATCATGGCCGGATCGTTGATCAAGAATCCGGGAGGCGGTCTGGCGCCTACCGGCGGTTATGTGGCTGGAAGGGAAGACTTGGTGGATCTGGCAGCTTATCAACTGACCGCTCCCGGCATCGGGGCCGAAGTCGGCTGCTCGCTGGACGTAAAGCGGCTGATGTATCAGGGATTGTTTTTAGCGCCTCATACGGTTGCTCAGGCTGTGAAAAGCGCCATTTTTGCCGCGCAATTCTTTACGCTGCTTGGCTACAAAACCCATCCTGCTGCTACTGAGCGCCGCAATGACATTATTCAGGCGGTGCAACTCGGCTCTCCCGAAAAAATGGTGGCCTTCTGCCGGGGGCTGCAACACCATTCACCGGTGGATTCTCATGTGTCTCCCGAGCCAAGTGGTATGCCCGGGTACTCTGATGCCGTCATTATGGCCGGAGGAACCTTCGTGCAGGGATCCTCGATTGAACTCAGCGCCGACGGTCCTCTGCGGGAACCCTATGCGGTCTATCTGCAGGGAGCTCTGTCTTTTGAGCATGCAATGCTGGGCATTATGGGCGCTGCCGCCAAAATGGCGGCAGCAGAGGATTAATTAAATTTTTCTATTTTCCTATGTTATTCTGGTGTCAAATATGATATGATAATTGAAATACCCACAAGGGGAAATCGTGGAAGGAGTTTAGACTGTGTTTGAAGACAAATTTGGCCCGGAAGGACTTACCTTTGACGATGTTTTACTTGTTCCCGCCAAGTCGAATGTACTGCCCCGCGAGGTAGAAGTCGGCACCAGATTGACTAAAAACATCGTATTAAATATCCCCATTATCAGTTCAGGAATGGATACCGTCACCGAGACCCGTATGGCCATTGCCATGGCCAGGGAAGGCGGCTTGGGGGTTATCCATAAAAATATGTCCATCGAACGGCAGGCCAATGAAATTGATAAAGTGAAGCGTTCCGAACACGGTATTATTGTTGATCCAATTTTTTTAGCGCCTGACGATACCTTGCAGGCGGCCCATGATTTAATGGAGAAATATCATATTTCGGGAGTGCCGGTTACGCAGAAAGGCAAATTGCTCGGCATTCTGACCAACCGTGATTTGCGGTTTGAAACCGACTTAACCCGTAAAATTCATGAGTGTATGACCTCGGAAAAGCTGATTACCGCACCGGTGGGAACATCACTGGAAGCGGCTAAGGAAATCCTGCGCAAACACCGGATCGAAAAATTGCCTTTGGTGGATGCCAAGGGCAGTCTCAAAGGACTCATTACCATCAAAGACATTGAGAAAAACCAGAAGTATCCGAAATCTGCCAAGGACGGCAAGGGCCGACTCCTGGTAGGAGCAGCTGTTGGCGTAGGAGCGGATATGATGGAGCGTGTGGCTGCGATTGTCGCCGCCAAAGTAGATGTCATTGTGGTGGATACAGCCCATGGCCATTCTCTCGGAGTTCTCGAGGCCGTGAAAAAAATTAAATCCTCCTACCCTCAGGTGGATTTAATCGCCGGCAATGTGGCCACAGCGGAAGCAACCGAAGATTTGATTGCGGCCGGGGCTGACGCCATCAAGGTGGGGATTGGACCGGGATCGATCTGTACTACCCGGGTTGTTGCCGGCATTGGCGTACCGCAGATTACCGCAGTTTATAATTGCGCTGCTGCGGCCCGCAAAAAGGGGATTCCTATTATTGCCGATGGCGGCATTAAATATTCCGGCGATATTTCCAAGGCGATTGCTGCCGGCGCCAATGTAGTGATGATCGGGAATCTGCTTGCCGGCACCGAGGAAAGCCCCGGTGAAACTGTTATCTATCAAGGGAGAAGTTATAAAGTATATAGAGGCATGGGCTCCCTGGGCGCTATGGCTGAAGGCAGCAAAGACCGTTATTTTCAGGAAAACATGGACAAGCTGGTGCCGGAAGGGATTGAAGGGCGGGTCCCCTATAAAGGCTCAGTTGCGGACACGCTGTTTCAGCTGATTGGAGGACTTAGAGCGGGCATGGGGTATTGCGGCGTGCGCACTATTGACGAATTAATTACGAACACCCGCTTTATCCGCATTACCGGCGCCGGACTAAAAGAAAGCCATCCTCATGATGTGATTATTACGAAGGAATCTCCGAACTACAGTTTATAATATGTTACAGAACAGGGTGCCGCAAAACGTTTTTAGAAACGCATGCGACACCCTGTTTGTTTTACCAGGCAGGCGGCGTTCTCAAATCCACCACCCGGAACTGGAACCCTTCTTTTTTTAAATATTGGATGATAACCGGTAATGCCTTGAAGGTTTCGGTCTGACTGGGGCCGTCATGCAGCAGAATGATCGCCCGGTTCCATAAAGCCCGATTTCCCATCTGGTAACAAACGTTGGCGATAATTTGACTGGCAGTGGCCTTGGAAGCGTCGTCGGCATTGATATTCCAGCCAATGTCCACATAACCGTTATCTTTAATGGCTTGCCAGTATTTTTGGTTAAAATGCCCGACTGTGCCGCCCGGGGCCCGGGTGATCCGAGGGCGAACTCCGATGATTTTTTGGATGAGCTCATCAGTCCGCTGCAGTTGATTGAGATAATCTGCCGGCGATTTGTATACTTCACGGTACGCGTGATTATAAGTATGATTGCCGATGGCATGGCCTTCCTCGTAGATTCGCTTCAGGATGGCAGGGTATTTTTCCACCTGTACGCCCAAGACAAAAAAAGTAGCGGGGACATGCTGCTCTTTTAGAATGTCCAAAATAATATCAGTATGCACATAGGGCCCGTCATCCAGGGTCAAATATACCACTTTCTCGCCATAAAACGGAGGTATCTCCGGTAAGGTTAAAGGTAATTTCCTGGCTTTGCGTTCCACAACCGTATATCGGTCAAATACCGGCTTATTTGCATCATCGGGTTGAGTCAGAACAGCATCATCCAATAGATGGGCAGGCGGGTTTAGCCGTAAGAAAGGCAAATGTTTTTTTCCCTGTTCGTGTTCGACGGAGGGGGTTATATCCTGCGTTTGCACCGTCTCCTGAAGAGTAGGTTGTTGGGTGAATATCGCCAAGAGAAAACCTGTACAGACAGCTGCAATCAATCCAATCAGACACCATGTTTTGGCAATTTTCGTCATTTCAATAGCTCCTAACTGCAAATTCACCTGGCAGCGATAATGGTGCATCTTGTACGATAGTAATAATTAGATAAAGTTCCTGGCTATTCCTGCGTGAAAAATATCCAATTCAACCGGACATACTAGAAATAAGGAGGAGGAGATGTTTATGAGACGGAGGGTCCAGGAATATATTTCTACTCTTCTTATTGGTACAATTGCAGTTTCCCTAATTTCTGCCGGTTGCAGCTTTTTGGGAATTCCTTCGGCGAATAATCTGAATGAATTACAATTTGTGGAAGCCACTCAGGTATACGATATTCACGGGAATCTGATTGCCAAATTATTTGAAGAAAACCGGGTTGTAGTCTCGTTGCAGCAAATTTCCCCTTACATCCCTCAGGCACTAATCGCCAATGAAGACAGCCGGTTTTACAGCCATATCGGCATTGATCCTATAGGAATTCTAAGAGCTGTATGGGTCAATATCAGGAGCGGCGGCATCGTAGAGGGAGGCAGCACAATTACCCAGCAGTTGGCCAGAAACATGTTTTTAACTCAGGAGCAGACTTTAACCCGTAAAATAAAAGAAGCAATACTGTCATTAATGATCGAACGCAAATTTACCAAACAGGAAATCATGCAAGCTTATTTGAACCAGGTTTATTTTGGAGAAGGCGCTTATGGAGTAGAGGCAGCCGCTCAAGTTTATTACGGTAAAAGCGCCGGCGATTTATCTCTGGCTGAGGGGGCACTTTTGGCCGGTATTATCCGGGGTCCGAATATCTATTCACCCTATATTGATATGGACGCAGCGCAAAAAAGGCGGTCAGTCGTATTATCCGGCATGGGAAAGGCCGGATTCATCTCCACTGAACAAATGAAAGAAGCGGATGCTGAACCTATTGTCCTGGCAGGGAAAAAAAAGCGGACTGTTCAAGCGTCTTATTTTCTCGACTATATCGCCCAAGACCTGGTGGGAAGATACGGAGCGAATCGGGTTTACAAGGGCGGACTGAAAATCTATACCACCCTGGATATCCAAATGCAGCAGGTGGCAGAAGGTGTACTAGGTCAGTACCAAGGCGCTGTTTTGATCATGGATCCCCGTAACGGGTATATTAAAGCAATGGTTGGCGGGAGAAATTATGCCGAAAGTCAAATCAACCGGGTAGTTTCGGAGGTCCGTCAACCCGGATCGGCATTTAAGCCCTTCGTCTATACCGTAGCGCTGCAGCAAGGCTATGCAGCCAATTCTGTCATGACGGATGAAGCCATTAATATTAACGGATACCAGCCTCAGAATTACGATAAAAAATATATTGGCTCAACCACGCTCAAGAAAGCATTGCGTCTGTCTATTAATGTGATTGCAGTAAAACTGGCGCAGCAGGTGCAAATGTCGAATGTATTGGATCTGGCCAAACGAATGGACATCACTACCTTAGTGCCTCAGGATAATAATCTGGCTTCGGCTTTAGGCGGATTAACCCAGGGAGTCAATTTAATGGAGGTGACAACGGCCTATACGGCTTTTGCTAATTCCGGCATATTATCCAAGCCTATTGCGATTTTGCAAGTTTTGGATGAAAACGGGCAGGTCCTGGAACAGAGTCAGATTATACAAAAACCGGTACTGGAGCCGGCCATTGCCTATATTATTACTGATATGCTTCAATCTGTTCTGCAGAAAGGCACCGGAATGGGGGCCAACCTGGGCCGGCCGGCTGCCGGGAAAACCGGTACCACCGATGACGCCAAAACTGCCTGGTTCATCGGTTATACTCCCGAATTGTTAGCTGGAATCTACATTGGCAACGATGACCGTAAGTCAGTAGGCATAACCGGCAGCCATGTAGCCATCATGTGGGGGCAGATGATGGCTAAGATTGTAGCGGGAACTCCGGTGGAAGATTTCACATTACCTCCGGATGTGATCGCCGGGGTGCCGGTTTGCACCGACTCCGGGCATTTGGCCAGCGGCAAGTGCAAGGAAGTGGAGTACAGCGCTTTTGTAAAAGGCACTGAACCGAAAGCGTTTTCTCCCCCCCGCAAGCGATCATTCAGAGAAGATATCCCCCAGCCGGCGCCACAGCAGCCGCAAGAAAAAAGGAAGCCTGTCTGGCGGCTTCCATGGCTAAGATTGCCGGGATTCTAATCTTGTGCTACAATAATGTTAGAGCCTGTATTTCTATTGAACGCTGAGGGAGAATAATGACTACTGCTGATCCATCTGTTTTGGGAATCAAAATTCATGCAGTCACTAAGGAAGAAGCTCTAGAAAGATTGGAATGGTATATTAAAAGCCGTACACCTCATTTGATTGCCACAGCCAATGCGGAAATGGTTATGTTCGCGCAAAAAGACAGAGACCTGGCCGATATACTGAATGCCGCCGATCTGATTGTTCCTGACGGAGCAGGTGTGGTATGGGCCGCACGGCATCGAGGGTTTCATGTACCGGAGAGGGTTACCGGCTATGATCTGACTCAGTCGCTTTTACATAAGGCCAGTCTTCATGGTTACCGGGTATTTATGCTTGGCGCTGCCCCGGAGGTGATTCTAGCAGCCAAACACAAAGCAGAAAGACTTTATCCCGGCATTCAAATCGTCGGCATCCACCATGGCTTTTTCTCTGCTGCCGATGAAGGTCGGATCATTGATCAAATTTGCAATGCGGTGCCGGATGTGTTGTTGGTTGCGTTAGGAGTGCCCAAACAGGAAAAATGGCTTTACCGCAATCTCCAAAAGTTACAAGTCCCGGTATGCATGGGAGTGGGAGGCTCTTTTGATGTCATGGCCGGGTCTGTACCCAGGGCGCCTGAATGGATGCAGCGGGCAAACCTGGAATGGTTTTTCCGGCTGCTGCGTCAGCCCCAGCGGATTGGAAGAATGATGGCATTACCACGGTTTGCCATCCGGGTTCTCGTCAAAAATCGTTAGACAAAATAAACTGCCTATATTATAATAATTTGAGAAAATATAGGGCTTGGGCAAGTTTTCACTACTTGTCTTTTGTTTTTATTGCTGTTGTAAATTACGTTCTCGTAGCATGCGGTTAGCTTCAGGAGGTGGATGGATGAAACAAGCTCTTATTGTTAAAGAGGGTTATGTATATATTGCGGCCTTGGTTTTTATAACAATTGCCGTCGGAGTGATCATAAATCCGTATTGGAGCATTATTCCCGGCGTCCTGGCAGCTTTTGTAACATTCTTTTTTCGTAACCCTAAACGGTCTGTTCCTGACAAAGATGATTTAATATTGTCGCCTGCTGATGGCAAGGTGATGAGTATATCGGAAGTCTTTGAAGACCAGTTTTTAAATTGCCAGGCCGTTAAAATCAGCATTTTTTTGTCTGTTTTTGATGTACATGTAAATCGCAGTCCGATTGCCGGGGATATAAAATTCCAGCAATACACCTGCGGCCGATTTCGTCCGGCGTACAAAGAATCGGCAGGATGTGAAAACGAGCGGCATTCCATTGGTCTGGACAATGGAACGTTTCGTATTTTGGTTACCCAGGTAGCCGGCATTCTGGCACGACGAATTGTATCATGGGTTACAATTGGCAGTATTTTAAAACAAGGTGAGTGTTATGGATTGATTAAATTTGGCTCTTGCACTGAAGTTGTGGTTCCGACAAACGTAACGATATGTGTACAAAAAGGTGACCGTGTTCGCGGCGGCGAAACTGTCATTGGGAGGGTTGTTAAATGAGAAGCTGGATCCCCAATGGTCTAACTGCTCTTAATTTGGTGTTTGGCGTATTTTCCATTCTATATACTTTTCACGGTGAGTTGCGTCTAGCGGCGATTTTGATTGTGGCAGCCATGGTAGCTGACGGTATGGACGGACGGGTTGCCCGCTATATGAAAATAAGCGGCGACTTCGGTAAAGAACTGGATTCCCTGTGTGATTTGGTTTCTTTTGGCGTTGCTCCTGCCTTCTTAGGTTATGTATTTTTCTTACATAATTTCGGCGGAATGGGTATGCTTGCGGGGGCTGTTTTCGCTACCTGCGGCGCCATGCGGCTGGCTCGGTTCAATGTGAATACCACGACGGTGAAAGGCTATTTTATGGGCCTGCCGATTCCTGCTGCCGGTTGTGTTGTCGCCACCTTGGTGATGACCGGAATACACCCGGAAGGATGGTGGTTTCCGGCCTTGATCTTAATCGTCGCTTATCTGATGGTTAGCACTGTGAAATATCCCGATTTTAAGGGAAAAGACGGTGCAAAGATTCATACGGTACCGGTCGTTATTACAGTAGCATTGTCCGTCTATCTTTTCTATCTTTTCCATTCTGTAAATCTGTTTGTGCCGTTTTTTGCCTATGCCCTATTCGGGATATTAAATACTATATATAGCATCTTCGCCCTTAAATAGATAATGTTGTGATTTCCATACAATAATAGAAAATGTATCCTTGCGAGGCATGGAAGGATACTTATTTTTTTGTGTGGTTATATTAAACATAAAGTTGTTGGGTAAATAATATAAAAAGCAGTTGTCTATCCTAAAAGGTATTCGTATAATATAGGTTGGAAGAATAAGGATTTCTAACCGGGATTCCCCGGTTAGAAAAACAGGAAATAAAGGAGTAGTCCCGATGAATTACATCTTTGACTATATTATGATTCCCATGCAGCTTATTATCGTGTTTTTCACGTTGTACTACTTTACCTTGGCTCTTTTTGGCATCTTTCAAAAGAAAGAGCATAAAACAACGATCCCGGAAAAAAGTTTCGCTGTTATCGTGGCAGCTCATAATGAATCCCGGGTAATAGGCCAGCTTTTGGAAAACTTATTTGTCTTAAACTATCCGCGGCATCTCTACGACGTATTTGTTATTGCCGATAATTGCACGGACAATACGGCGGATATTGCTCGTAAAAACCATGCCATGGTGTACGAGCGGACCAATCTGGAGCAACGCGGCAAAGGCTATGCCTTGGAGTGGGCATTTTCCAAACTGTTCGCTCTGGAGCGAAAGTATGATGCAGTGGTGATCTTTGACGCCGATAATCTGGTTCACCCTAATTTTTTGCTGGAAATGAACAGTAAGCTCTGTAAAGGCGAAAAGGTCATTCAGGGATACCTTGATGCAAAAAATCCGTACGATACCTGGATTGCCGGAACATTTGCCTTGTCTTTCTGGCTGGTGAACCATATTTGGCACTTAGCGAAAAATAATTTGGGATTATCCAGCGCCTTAGGCGGGACAGGCATGTGTATCGCTACCGACGTATTGTATCGATTTGGCTGGGGAGCAACTTGTTTGACTGAGGACCTGGAATTTTCCATGAAGGTATTATTAAAAGGCATCCGGACCACTTGGGCCCACGAAGCAATCGTTTATGACGAAAAACCTCTGACGCTGAAGCAATCCTGGCGGCAGCGCAAACGGTGGGCGCAAGGACATTTTGACGTGGCAGGCCGTTACATTCCCCTTTTGCTGTATGAAGGAATCAGGCAACGCAATATCGTCATCCTCGATGGTGTATTGCACCTTTTACAGCCTCATTTTTTGATACTGTCGACCTTTTTTGTCCTGTTGAGTTATCTATACCATATTGAGCCTTTTTATACGAATATATTGTTTATGGTTCTGCCGATTGAAGTATGGCGGATTATTGCCGTAGGCCAATATGTGTTTCCGCTCCTTATTTTATTGAAAATACGGGCCAAGTTTAAATCATGGCTGTATCTCATCCTGTATCCGTTGTTCGTATATACCTGGATTCCCATTACCTTCATCGGATTTTGGCATAGAAATGACCGTGTCTGGAGCCACACTCAGCATACCAGAAGCCTTAGTTACCGGGATGTAATGTTTGCTCAGGATAATTTCGGCAAAGACGAGATGCTGGGTAAACAAATTATTAAATGAGTTTACTAGTTAATCCTATTGCAGGCCGTCGAGAAAGTCTCAGATGCTAGGCATCCCAAAGAAGTGTGCAGACAGTACGTTCAAAGGTACTATGACAGCGCTCCCTGGGAACACAGCGCCAATGAGGCTTCCGGCGGCCTGGTCCGTTAGAAAACCGTTTGATTATACAGTTAAGGGAGGTACTCTATTGCGCATTCTATTGACGAATGATGATGGGATTCACGCTGCCGGAATCCGATCTCTATGGGCTGAGTTGGCTCAAATTGCTAACGAATTGTTTGTAGTTGCCCCGGATGCGGAACGTAGCGCCTGCAGCCAGTCTATAACCGTTCATCAGCCCATCCGGGTAGACAAATTCCCGGTTGAAAATCAGTCTAATGTGCAGGCTTGGGCCATTGCGGGAACCCCTGCAGATTGTATTAAAATTGCTCTGGAAGCTTTAAACCTGGAACCGGATCTTATTGTATCAGGTATCAATCACGGTCCCAATCTGGCTACTGATGTGCTTTATTCCGGTACGGTGAGCGCTGCGATTGAGGGGGCACTGCATGGTATACCTTCGGTAGCGGTATCGTTGGCTGGCCGCAATCCGTCAGACTTTACTCCTGCGGCGCGATTCATTGCAAAGTTTGTCCCCACTATGGCCGGACATGCTTTACCGCCCAATACATTACTCAATGTGAATGTGCCCGATCTACCTCAGGCAGATATCCAAGGAGTCCGGGTTACCAAACTGGGAAGCATCGCTTATGAAAACGTATTTGAAAAGCGGCAAGACCCCCGGGGGAGAGTTTATTATTGGATGGGCGGCAGCCTGGTTTACGGTGATAACGAATCTGACAGCGATGTGACGGCCGTGCAGTCCGGATATATTTCCGTCACTCCGGTGCATTTTGATTTGACAAACTATACAATCATGAACATGATCAGGGACTGGAAAATAGAGTTGAATTGATGTTCTTTTGAAATACTGTCATAAAATATCATGAATAGGCCATGACTCGCATACATTTAAGTAAAACACCCTGGGGAGTGAGTCGTATGGCCAAACCGGCGAAATATAGAAAAATAAGTCCGCCAGCCGTAAGACCGATTCAGATGATAGGGCTTATTATACGCGGCTTATTGGTTGGTTTATGCATATCCCTGTTCTTTACCCTGCTATTTTCGCTGGTAACACTGGCGAGTGATACAGTATACATAAGTCAGTATACTCATCATATAATGGTCGCAGTCAATATTGTCAGCATCTTTATTGGCAGCGTTTACGCCTCAAGGAAGGCCCAGTCAAAAATACTGCTGGTAGGTATCACGGTTGGCGTTTTGTATGTGTTTTTTTCAATCCTGGTTGGCATGCAGTTGAATGGGGAGACCATAGCATTGTCTGTTTTTCTCAATAAGATTTTTACCGGAATAGCGGCCGGGGCGCTAGGGGGTGTCATTGGTCTTCATCTATCCTAGTAAACCGGCCCGATGCAGGGGAGCGTTCTGTGCTGAATGCTCCCCTGCATGTATGTTTAGTCTGGGCTGAGTCAAACTATTTTTAACGGTATTTCAGACAATTTTATAGCAGCAGCAGGGATATATACCTGGGTTGCGAATAATTTAATTATTATACTTCGTCATTACGACCAGCAAAGGAGGTACCCATGGTTAAAATTGCAATTATTGGCGGCACTGGTGTTTATGACCCCCGGATATTGAACAATGTATACCAAGACGAAATTGTTACCCCTTATGGCACAGTCCAATTGAAGGTAGGAGAATATGTCGGGAGAAAAGTGGCATTCATACCGCGCCACGGCAGTTCCCACTCCATTCCGCCGCATTTAATCAACTACCGGGCTAATATTTGGGCTATGAAACAATTAGGGGTTGAAAATATCATTTCCACCACGGCAGTCGGATCCTTGAACCCGGCGATGAAACCGGGCGATTTTGTGGCGGTGGATCAGTTCATAGACTTTACCAAAGGACGCATCAGCACATTTTACGAAGGCGGCGAACGGGGAGTTGTACACGTAGATGTGACGAACCCGTACTGCCCTTCCGTCCGTCAGGATGTTTTTCAGGCGGCAAAAGCCATAGGTATTAAGGTTCACCAGACGGGAGTGTATGTCTGCACCGAAGGGCCCCGGTTCGAGACTCCTGCCGAGATCTCAATGTTCGCCAAATTAGGAGGGGACCTGGTGGGAATGACCAATGTGCCGGAAGTGGTTCTGGCGCGGGAAGCTGAAATGTGTTACTGCACCATCTCCATGGTGACAAATTTTGCTGCCGGGATATCCGAATCGCCTTTAACTCACGGGGAAGTGCTGGATACCATGCGTTCCAATACCGAAAATATCAAACAGCTGATTTTGGCGACGATTCAGCGGATGGACTTATCCCGGAATTGTACCTGCCGTCAGGCTCTCCGCGAATTCGGCGGGTTTCAGTTATAATTCATCATCTTCATTCAATGAGAGAGTCAGGTGAAAGAGTGCAGTCCATCAAATGGTCTAACGGCCGCTTAACCTTATTAAACCAAACTCTGCTGCCGGGGATAGTAGACTATATCGAATGTGGGGATTATCGCCGGGTAGCAGAAGCTATCCGGCGGCTGGAAGTCCGGGGGGCGCCGGCGATTGGCGCGGCTGCTGCTTTTGGTCTGGTGCTGGGTGCCCGCGAATTGGCCGGTCAATCCCTGGATTTTCGGGAGGCCTTGCGTCAAATCGCAGATGAGTTGCGCCAGACCCGGCCAACTGCCGTGAATTTATTTTGGGCGATTAACCGGATGTTGTCGGCAGCAGACAAGGCTCCTTCAACTGTATCCCCGGTAGAACTGTTGGCCTTACTGGAACAGGAAGCCCTGCGCATTATGGAAGAAGACAGAGAGGTGAACGGCCGGATTGCCCAGCATGGCCTGGTTTTATTCCCCCATGCCGTAGAGGCTGTCTTAACCCACTGCAATGCAGGCGCTCTGGCTACTGTTGATATCGGTACGGCCCTTGGCGTGATCAGGCAAGGATGGCAGGCAGGAAAATTCAAACGGGTTTTTGCCGATGAGACCCGGCCTCTGCTGCAGGGCGCCAGGCTTACAGCCTGGGAATTGAAGGAAGACGGCATTCCGGTGACCCTCATTACCGACAGTATGGCCGGCTGGGTCATGAAACAAAAAAAAGTGGCAGCGGTCATTGTCGGAGCGGACCGGATTGCAACGAACGGCGATGTGGCCAACAAAATCGGCACTTATTCCGTGGCAGTTCTGGCCCGTCAGCATGGGATTCCCTTTTATGTGGCGGCGCCGGTTTCAACCTTTGATTTTTCCATAGCCGGCGGCGATGAGATCCCGATTGAGGAACGCAATCCTCAGGAAGTGACTGCTATAGGCGGAACCTTGATAGCGCCGGACGGGATTGACGTTTTTAACCCGGCCTTTGATGTTACGCCGGCTGAGTTAGTCAGCGCGATTATTACCGAGCGGGGCGTTTTACGTCCGCCCTATGGTCCGGCCATCCGATCATTACGAAAGTGAAAGGTGGAAGAAAATTGGATTCTATAGTTCGCGATATGAAATTAGCCCCTCCGGGACACGATAAAATCAACTGGGTAAAAGAACATATGCCGGTGTTGAACCAGTTGAATGCCGAATTGGGACATTCCAAACCCCTTGCCGGGAAACGCCTGGTTATTACCATGCACCTGGAAGCCAAAACAGCTTATCTGGGTATTGTTTTAAAAAATGCCGGCGCCAATGTGGCTGTGACCGGAAGCAATCCATTATCCACCCAGGACGATGTAGCCGCCGCGCTGGCCGAACATGGCGTCCAGGTTTATGCCTGGCATAACACCACGGCGGAAGAGTATGAGCGTTTCCTGCATAAAGCCCTGGATATCAAACCGGACATCGTCATTGACGACGGGGGAGATCTGGTTTCCTTATTGCACGGCGAACGGTCCGAATTAGCTGCCAATATTCTGGGAGGCTGCGAGGAAACCACCACTGGGGTCATGCGCCTGCGTGCCTTAGCCGGTGAAGGCAAATTAAAATTCCCGATGATGGCTGTCAATGACGCATACTGCAAATATCTGTTCGATAATCGTTATGGCACCGGCCAGTCCACCTGGGACGGCATTATGCGGACCACGAATCTGACTGTGACCGGCAAGACTGTTGTGATTGCCGGCTACGGCTGGTGCGGCAAGGGAGTGGCCATGCGGGCCAAGGGCCTGGGGGCCAACGTGCTGATTACCGAAGTAGACCCGATTAAAGCGATTGAAGCTGCCTTTGACGGTTTCGGGGTGACCGATATGGGCGATGCCGCCAAACGAGGTGATATTTTTATCACTGTGACCGGTTGCAAGGATGTTATCCGTGAAGAACATTTTAAGGTGATGAAATCCGGCGCTATTTTGGCCAATGCCGGACATTTTGATGTGGAAATCAATAAAAACGATTTAAATAAACTGGCTCACTCCCGACGCGTGGTGCGTAAGAATATCGAGGAATTCGCTCTGGCGGACAGGAAACTATATTTATTGGCGGAAGGGCGTCTGGTGAATCTGGCAGCCGGCGACGGACACCCCACTGAAATCATGGATTTGTCATTTGCCGTCCAGGCTTTATCCGTTCTGCACATTCTGGCGAACCATCGCGAAATGTCTGGTCAGGTCTATCGTGTACCCTATGAGATTGACCAGAAAATCGCAGCGCTGAAGCTGGAAGCCATGGGAATTCGCACTGACCAGCTGACCCCGGAGCAAAAACATTATCTGTCTCATGCGTAAATAGATTCCCGGAAAGGAGGAGAATGATTTGACAAAGCTATTATTAAAAGGCGGGGAGGTCCTGCTGCCAAACGGTCAGGTGAAACAAGCCGATGTGGCGATAGAGAATAATGTTATTGCCTATGTTGACGATATTCCGCAAACCTGGCAGCCTGAAAAGACGATTCACTGCAGTGACAAACTGATTGCTCCCGGTTTGGTTAATACCCATACCCATGCGGCCATGACCCTGTTTCGCAGCTATGCCGACGATATGGCCTTAATGGATTGGCTGCAGAAAAAAATTTGGCCGGCTGAGGCCAAACTCGTCGCTCAGGACGTATATTGGGGGACCATGCTGGCCATTGCCGAAATGCTGAAATCAGGCACAACGACCTTTGCCGATATGTATTTTTTCATGGACGAAGTGGCTAAAGCCGTTGACCAAAGCGGCATCAGGGCTGTTTTATCCCGGGGAATGTCAGGAGTCACTCCTACCGCCCAGCAGGCGCTGACCGAAAGTGAAGAATTTTTCCGCACCTTTCATGGTTTTGCCGACGGCCGGATCACAGTCATGTTGGGGCCCCATGCCCCCTATACCTGTCCGCCGGATTATCTGAAAAAGGTGATTAGCTTGGCGGAAAAATTAGGAGCGCAGATTCATATTCATTTATCAGAAACAGAGGGTGAAGTTCTGGACTGTCTGAAAGCATACGGTAAGTCACCGATTGCCCTGATGGAAGAACTGGGCCTCTTGGGGCATGGCGTGCTGGCCGCCCACTGCGTGCATGTTTCCGCCGAGGATATCGCAATCATGCAGCGTCATAAGGTACGCGTAGCCCACAATCCGGGCAGTAATATGAAACTGGCCAGCGGCGTGGCGCCGGTTCCGGCCATGCTGGCTGCAGGACTGCCAGTAGGGTTGGGAACGGACGGGGCTTCCAGCAATAATAATTTGGATATGCTGGAAGAGCTGAGACTAGCTGCCTTATTGCACAAAGTACACGAACTGAATCCACTGCTTGTCCCGGCTAAAACAGCAGTGGACATGGCCACAGCAATGGGAGCGCAAGCAGTTGGCCTGGAAGATGCCATAGGCAGTATCCAGAAAGGGTTTAAAGCCGATCTTGTGATTTGGAATATGCATAACCTACGCTGGTGCCCGCGTCATGATAGAATCTCTTTATTAACATACTCCGCCAGCGCTCAGGATGTTCATACCGTTATTGTCAACGGTCATATTGTAGTTGATAACCAAAAGCTGGTGACCATTGACGAAGAAAAACTCTTATTTGAAGTGCAGCAACGGGGCATGCGGCTGGTGCGTGACCGTTAGTTTGGATGATTGGGAGGGATGAAAATTGTACCCTATACTAGAAAAACGAGAATTGTCGCCCAGTGTAAAACTTTTTGTGGTACAGGCGCCGGCCATCGCGAAAAAATGCCAGCCCGGCCAATTTATCATTTTACGCATGGACGAAGCCGGAGAACGGATTCCCTTGACCATTGCCGATTTTAATCGGCAAAAAGGCACCATCACCCTTATTTTCCAGGAAGTCGGCTGCTCCACCCGCCATCTGGGACGATTAGGCGCCGGCGACTCCATTCTGGACGTAGCTGGTCCCCTGGGACAAGCCACCCACATTGAAAAATTCGGTACCGTCGTCTGTATTGGCGGTGGTATCGGCGTAGCTCCTGTCTATCCAATCGCCCGGGCCTACCATGAGGCCGGCAATAAGGTCATCTCTATTATCGGCGCCCGCAATGCCGAACTGTTAATCATGGAAGACGAAATGCGCCAAGTCAGCGAGAGTCTGCATATTACCACCGACGACGGCTCCAAAGGGCGAAAAGGCCTGGTTATTGACCCTCTGAAAGAACTGATCGCAGCCGGAGAAGACATCCGTCTGGTCATGGCCATCGGCCCGGTCATTATGATGAAAAGCGTGGCGGAAGTAACCCGCCCCCATAGCATTAAAACCCTGGTCAGCTTAAACCCCATCATGGTCGACGGCACCGGAATGTGCGGTGGCTGCCGGGTCAGTGTTGCCAATAAAAATAAATTCGCCTGTGTGGACGGCCCGGAATTTGACGGACATGAAGTCGACTTCGTCGGATTAATGGCCCGGCAGCGTATGTACCATGAAGCAGAGCGGATCGAACGGGAAGCGGGGAGTTGCTCATGCCATCACTAAGACATAAAATGCCGGAACAATCGGCAGAAAAAAGACGCTCCAACTTCAGCGAAGTCGCTTTAGGCTATACCGCCGACACGGCCCAGGCCGAAGCCAGCCGCTGTCTGCAATGCAAAACATCCCCCTGCCGGCAGGGCTGCCCGGTGGAAGTCAACATACCTGCCTTTATCAAACATATCAAAGACGGTCAAATGGACGCCGCCATTCAGGAAATCAAGCACAAAAACAATCTGCCGGCTGTATGCGGCCGGGTCTGTCCTCAGGAAAATCAGTGCGAAAAGCATTGTGTACTGGCGAAAAGAGGACAATCTGTAGCCATTGGCCGGCTGGAACGCTTTGCCGCGGATCATGGCCAAACCCATGACAATGGAGCCCATCCTGCCCTCAAAGAATCCCTGGGCAAAGTAGCCGTCATTGGTGCCGGACCTGCCGGATTAACCGCTGCCGGTGATCTGGCCGGCCTGGGATACCAAGTAACCGTATATGAAGCCCTCCATGCGCCCGGCGGCGTCTTAATCTACGGCATTCCCGAGTTTCGTCTCCCCAAAGACATCGTCCGCAAAGAAATCGACTCCCTGAAACAAAAGGGAGTCACTATAGAAGTTAATGCCATCGCCGGTAAAACCTTCACCATTGACGAACTGATTTCAGAGCAAGGTTTTGACGCCGTATTTATCGGCACCGGAGCAGGATTGCCCCATTTCATGGATATTCCCGGCGAAAACCTGAATGGAGTCTATTCCGCTAATGAATTCTTAACCCGGGTCAACTTAATGAAGGCCTACCAATTCCCTGCCACAGCCACGCCGGTTCATGTCGGTAAAAACGTGGCAGTTGTCGGCGCCGGCAATGTAGCCATGGACGCAGCCCGCACCTCTCTCAGGCTGGGAGCGGAAAATGTCTATATCGTGTATCGGCGGTCGGAAGATGAAATTCCCGCCCGGTCAGAAGAACTGGAACATGCCAAAGAAGAAGGCATTCAGTTTCACCTGTTGACAGCCCCGGTTAAAATCAACGGCAACGACAAAAATTGGGTCACCAGCCTGGAATGTATCAGAATGCAGCTGGGCGAACCGGACCAATCCGGCCGGCGGCGTCCCCTCCCCCTTGAAGGGTCCAATTTCGAACTGCCAGTAGACACCGTAATTATGGCCATCGGTCAAGGTCCCAATCCCTTGGTGCAGCAGACCACCCCCGGTCTGGCGGTCAATAAACATGGCAATATCACAGCCGATGAAGCAGGCTTCACCTCCAAAGAAGGTGTCTTCGCCGGCGGCGACATTGTAACCGGCGCCGCTACCGTCATCCTGGCTATGGGGGCAGGCAAGAAGGCGGCTGCTGCCATTCACGACTATGTGCAAGGCAAGAAAGCCCGAAATCATGGATAAGGCTGTACTATGAAGCTTGGAAGGGGATAATGCCATGCGGGCTTTGAATTTCTATTCTGCTGAATATCACAGTCAATTGGTATGTCGCCGCAAGAAGTGCACAATCCGCTTGGGAGACAAAACCGATAAATATGGTGAAGGAGATATTGTCTGGATTACGGTTGGTCCCAGATTTGGGCCACGACGCAAAATTTACACCGCAGTAATTGACCGGATCCTGTTTAAGCCCATCTCTCAATTAACCCTAGAAGACCTGCAGGGAGAAAACCCCGACATTTCCAAAGTCGACGATGTCATGGCTTTTTTGGAATCCATGTACGAAAAGACTCTTGCATCCAGCGATAAAGTAACAGTAGTATACTTCTCCGAAATCCTGGAATAGCAGGACTAGGTGTGAGTTCATATCTGAAAGGAGACAAATAATATGACAACGAATAAAGTATCTGTAGGAGTTTCCGGCAGACACGTTCATGTTTCGAGGGAACATCTGGATGTGCTGTACGGACAGGGTTACCAGCTCCAGCCGATGAAAGACTTGTCACAGCCAGGACAATATGCTGCCAAGGAATTGGTTGATCTCGTCACGGAAAAGGGCACCTTTAAAAACGTCCGGATTCTGGGACCGGAGCGTAAGCAAACCCAGATTGAGCTTGCTCTGACGGATTCCATTAAACTGGGAATCAACCCGCCGGTCAGAGACTCAGGCGATCTGAAAGGGTCGCCGGGCCTGACCATTAGCGGGCCCAAAGGTCAGGTTACGATCACTGAAGGAGTCATTATCGCCGGCCGCCATATCCATATGACACCTGATGACGCCGCAAAATTTGGTGTGAAGGATAAGGATATTGTAAAAGTAAAAACCGGCGGTCCACGGGCTGTCATTTTCGATCAGGTTCTGGTGCGGGTCAACCCGGCCTATTCCCTGGAACTCCATATTGACACCGACGAAGGTAATGCAGCAATGCTGAAAAACGGTGAAATAGTCGAAGTCATAAAGTAGGCCTTTTACTGTAACATATAAGGAGTCGTATATGGCATGATAATTCTGTAGATTATCATGCCATGTTTTTATTGATATGTTATTTTGTACTCATTCTCTTTGAAAGAGGATTTTATTGGAGGCTGTTGAATAGAATAGTATATATTCAGAACACTGTTCTGTCTATGGAAACGGAGGTGCGTCTTTGATAAAACCTGGATCACCTTATCCTTATATTGTAGCTTCTGTAGACAGAGCACTGGAGCTTCTGCTTATCCTGGGAAGGAATCCTCAGGCTATGGGAGTGACTGAACTCGGCAAATTGCTGAACGTTCAGAAAAGTACTGTCCATAGTTTATTGCAAACCTTATTGGCAAAAGGCTTTGTACAACAGAATGAAGCGGGACGCTATATGCTGGGGTTGCGTTTGATGCACTTGGGAACCCTGTGCTCCGAACGGATTGATATTAAGATGATTGCGCGTCCTCTGATGATTGAGTTAGCGCAGCAAACCCAGGAAATCGCTATGCTGGCCATCCTGTCCAGAGAAGAACTGATCATCATTGAAAAGGTAGAACCGCAGCGGCCTTTTTTCATCATACCTAAGTTTGATTTCTCGATCACCCTGCACAGTACGGCAATGGGGAAGCTGCTGTTGGCTAATGCGGACGAGTCTGTTCAAGCAAGAGTGTTGGAACGGGGAATTGCCCAATATACAGCTTATACCATAACTGACCGGCATGTGTTAGAGCAGGAATTAACCAAAGTACGCTGCCAGGGGTTTGCCATGGGCTGTAATGAAACCATTGAAGGAATTACCTGTATCGCCGTTCCGGTATATAACGCGGGCGGAGAGGTTACAGCCGCCCTTTCGGTCTCCAGCGCCAGTTCCACCATGAATGAGCAAAAACGCAAATCCATCCTGCAAATCCTGCGGGAGAAGGCCCGCTCCATTTCCGAAGGTCAAGGATATCCGGCAGTTGACTAAAAGAAGGAGGAACCCAAAATGCCAAAACCTGTATTTACAGATGAAAGATGTAAAGGATGTGAGCTGTGTACCAGAGTGTGTCCCAAAAAAATTATCGTAATGTCCAATCGTTTCAACAGCAAAGGCTATCGCTGTTCATCCTGCTCAGATGAGTCTCAGTGTATCGGTTGCATGCTTTGCGCCCGAACCTGTCCTGATTTGGTGATCGAAATTCATAAGTAGGGAGGAGTGATTTATATGGCTGAAAAAGTATTGATGAAGGGAAATGAAGCCATAGGGGAGGCGGCTATTGTCGCCGGCTGCCGGCATTACTTCGGCTATCCTATTACGCCGCAAACCGAATTGACTGAATATATGGCGAAGCGCATGCCGCTGGTGAACGGAGTTTTTTTGCAAGCCGAAAGTGAAGTGGCTGCGATTAACATGGTTTACGGAGCGGCAGGCGCCGGGGCCAGAGTGATGACTTCCTCTTCCAGTCCCGGATTCAGTTTGAAGCAGGAGGGTATTTCCTATGCTGCCGGCGCGGAACTTCCCTGTGTCATTGTCAACGTCATGCGGGGAGGCCCGGGATTAGGCAGCATCCAGCCAGGCCAGGCCGACTATTTCCAATCCACCAAAGGCGGTGGTCATGGTGATTATCGCAACATCGTTTTAGCTCCTAACTCAGTGCAGGAACTGGTAGATGTTACGGTCCTGGCGTTTGACCTGGCTGATCAATATCGCAATCCGGTGCTGATTCTCGGCGACGGCGCGTTGGGGCAAATGATGGAACCGGTCGAATTCAAGGCCAGTCAAAGCAAAGCCCCGGAAAAGCCCTGGGCAGCAACCGGAATGAAAAAGCGCAGCCAGCCCAATGTCATTAATTCCCTTTACTTGCAACCGGATGCATTGGAAAAACATAATATCCGTTTGCAGGAAAAATATTCCTTGATCCAAAAAAATGAAATTCGCTATGAACAGTTGATGACCGAAGATGCGGAACTGGTCCTGGTAGCCTATGGCATCACTTCGCGCATTGTTCGTTCCGCCATGGAGAAAGCGCGGAAAAACGGCATGAAAGTAGGCTTGTTCCGACCTATTTCCCTCTGGCCTTTCCCGGAAGAAGCGCTGCAGCGAATTGCTTCACGGGTTAAGATGCTGCTGACGGTTGAGTTAAGCGCCGGTCAAATGGTAGAAGATGTCCGGCTGGCGGCTAATGGACAGTGCCCCGTTTACTTCTTTGGCCGTACCGGCGGCATAATTCCCAGCCCGCAAGCTGTTTATGATCAAATCGTAACTACTTATAAAAAAGGAGGCAAATAAAAATGGCGGAAGTTTTGTTTGCCAGGCCTAAAGCTCTGCTTGATGTGCCATTCCACTACTGTCCGGGCTGCCATCACGGCATTATTCATCGCTTAGTTGCTGAAGTCATCGATGAATTGGGCGTGGGAGAAATAACCATCGGCGTAGCGCCGGTAGGTTGTTCTGTCCTGGCTTATGAGTATTTTAACTGCGATATGCTGGAAGCCGCTCATGGTCGGGCACCGGCAGTAGCCACCGGCGTAAAGAGAGTTCATCCGGACGCAGTGGTCTTTACCTATCAAGGTGACGGAGATTTGGCAGCTATTGGCTGTGCTGAAATCGTTCATGCTGCCGCCAGGGGTGAAAAAATCACCACCGTGTTTGTAAACAACGCCATCTACGGTATGACCGGCGGACAAATGGCGCCCACTACCCTGATTGATCAGGTGACCAACACCTCTCCCTATGGCCGGAAAAGTGCCGAGGCCGGCCTGCCGATCCGTATGTGCGAAATGCTGTCCACCCTGGACGGTGCCAAATACATCACTCGCGTGGCCATCAATAACGCTGTCAATATGGCCAAAGCCAAAGCTGCCATAAAAAAGGCTTTTGAACTGCAATTGTCCGGCGCGGGCTTTTCCATGGTGGAAGTACTGTCCACCTGTCCTACCAACTGGGGAATGACCCCTCTGGAAGCTTCTGATTGGCTGGAAAAAAATATGATCCCTTATTATCCGCTGGGGGTCTATAAGTCGCCGGAAGGAGGTTCTAAATAATGACACACGAAATGATTATCGCCGGCTTCGGCGGCCAGGGTATCATGGTAATGGGACAGTTATTAACCTATGCCGGCATGCTGGAAGAGAAAAATGTTTCATGGATTCCCTCCTACGGTCCGGAAATGCGGGGCGGCACCGCAAACTGCTCAATCATCGTAGCGGACGAACCCATCGGTGCTCCCATTGTTTCGGAATCTTCCGCTGTGGTGGCGATGAACCTGCCTTCCCTGGATAAGTTTGAGTCAACCCTGCGGCCTGGCGGCATTCTGATTATTAATAGCTCTCTGATCGATAAACAAGCCCAAAGGACGGATATTAAGATTTTTCGCGTTCCGGCCAACGACATTGCCAATGAATTGGGCAATGCAAAAGTGGCTAATATGGTGGCTCTAGGTGCCTTAGTAGCTGCCACCAAGGCTGTTGACACTGAATCAGTAGTCAAAGCCTTCGCCAAAATGTTTGCTAAAAAGCCGGAATTGCTGGCTATTAACAAAACAGCGATTAACCGTGGTGTTGAGCAGATTCATTAATTGTGTCAACCAGGCATTGATACAAAAAACTACCCATTTCAGG